>JASIGS010000028.1 GCA_030052355.1 Streptosporangiaceae bacterium
TCCGCCGGGCGACGTCCCGCGGCACCAGGGTCGGGTTGACGTTCTCGAGCACGACCTCGGCGCTGATCACGACCTTCTCGACGTCCTTGCGGCTCGGAACCTCGTACATGACCGAGAGCAGGACCTCCTCGAGGATGGCCCGCAGTCCGCGGGCGCCGGTCCCGCGCAGGATTGCCTGGTCGGCCACAGCTTCCAGGGCATCGTCGGTGAACTCGAGGTCGACGCCGTCGAGCTCGAACAGACGACGATACTGGCGCACCAGCGCGTTGCGCGGCTCGGTGAGGATCCGGATGAGCGCCTCGCGGTCGAGGTTGTGCACGCTCGTGATGACCGGGAGGCGGCCGACGAACTCGGGAATCATGCCGAACTTAAGCAGGTCTTCGGGCATGACCTCGGCGAACGGATCGGACACGGTCTTGTCTGTCTTCACCCGCAGCACCGCGCCGAAGCCCATGCCGCTCTTGCCGACCCGCTGCTCGATGATCTTCTCGAGGCCGGCGAAGGCGCCGCCGCAGATGAACAGCACGTTCGTCGTATCGATCTGGATGAACTCCTGGTGCGGGTGCTTGCGCCCGCCCTGCGGGGGCACCGACGCCGTGGTCCCCTCGAGGATCTTCAGCAGGGCTTGCTGCACGCCCTCCCCCGACACGTCGCGGGTGATGGACGGGTTCTCGCTCTTCCGCGCGATCTTGTCGATCTCGTCGATGTAGATGATCCCCGTCTCGGCCTTCTTGACGTCGTAGTCAGCGGCCTGGATGAGCTTGAGCAGGATGTTCTCGACGTCTTCCCCGACGTACCCGGCCTCGGTCAGCGCCGTGGCGTCGGCGATCGCGAACGGAACGTTCAGCAGCCTCGCGAGCGTCTGGGCCAGCAGCGTCTTGCCAGACCCGGTGGGCCCAAGCAGCAAGATGTTCGACTTTGCCAGCTCGACGCCGTCCTCTGCGGCTCCTGGCCGGTCCCCGCCCGACTGAATCCGCTTGTAATGGTTGTAGACCGCTACCGACAGCGCCTTTTTGGCCTTGTCCTGGCCTATGACGTAAGAGTCGAGGAATTCATAGATCTCCCGTGGCTTCGGCAGGCTGTCCCACTTGGGCTCCTGCGGCTCGGCAAGCTCTTCCTCGATGATCTCGTTGCACAGATCGATGCACTCGTCGCAGATGTAGACGCCAGGCCCGGCAATCAGCTTCTTGACTTGCTTCTGGCTCTTGCCGCAGAACGAGCACTTCAGCAGGTCACCGCCATCGATGCGTGCCACCTAGTTACTCCTTCTAGCCTGCCCGGCCGCCTCCGCGACCTGCCCAACCCCCGCGATGCTGATCGCGGGGCCAGGCTAACCTGCGAGCCAATTCTGCTTACCAGTAGAACCTAGACGGTACCGCCCCGGCGGCCTCGTGCGTTAACCAAGGAGCACCGTGTCGCCGCGTCGCCGGGACGCGAACCTCAGCCCGGACGACGGCTTAGGACGACAGTACCTCGCTCTTGCGCTTGAGCATCGTCAGAACCTCATCTACTAGGCCATACTCCTGCGCTTCGTGCGCGGTGAAGAACTTGTCGCGTTCGATGTCGCGCCGCACCTTGTCCTCGTCCTGGCCGGTGTGCCGGGCGAGGATGGTCTCCATGGACGAGCGCATCCGCAGGATTTCCCTGGCCTGGATCTCGAGGTCGCTGGACTGGCCATAGCCGCTCTCCACGGCGGGCTGGTGTATCAGGATCCGCGCGTTCGGCAGTGCGAACCGCTTGCCCTTGGTGCCGGCCGCGAGCAGCACCGCCGCCGCCGATGCCGCCTGGCCAAGGCAGTACGTCTGAATCTCCGGCTGGATGTACTGCATGGTGTCGTAGATGGCCATCATCGAGGTCATCGACCCGCCGGGCGAGTTGATGTAGATGAGAATGTCCCGGCCCGGATCCATGGACTCCAGCGTGATCAGCTGAGCCATCACGTCGTTGGCAGACGCGTCGTCGATCTGCACGCCAAGGAAGATGATCCGCTCCTCGAACAGCTTGTTGTACGGGTTCATCTCCTTGACGCCGTAGGATGTGCGCTCCACGAACGACGGCAGCACATACCGCGCCTGCTCAGGGAGCAACGCCCGCTCGTCACGGTGACCTGTGAATCCAGCGCTCACTTTCCGCCTCCTGCGCTTGCGCTAACCGCTAGCTCGATCGCCGCCGCAGCCGTGACGCTCACTCGGCCCCGGTACCCGGGACCTCGGTCGCGCTCCTGACGACGTGATCGACGAACCCGTAATCGCGCGCCTCCTCGGCGGTGAACCAGCGGTCCCTGTCCGAGTCGGCCTCGATCTGCTCGACAGGCTTCCCGGTGTGCATGGCGATCCGCTCGGCCAGCACGCGCTTCAGGTACATGCCCTGCTCCGCCTGGATCCTGATGTCGGTGGCCGTGCCGCCGATGCCGCCGTGCGGCTGGTGCATCAGGATGGCCGCGTGCGGCATCGCGTACCGCTTGCCCGGAGCGCCGGCGCAGAGCAGGAACTGCCCCATCGAGGCGGCCATGCCCATGGCGTAGGTGGCCACGTCATTTTTCACGAACTGCATGACGTCGTAGATCGCCATTCCCGCATAAACGGAGCCGCCGGGCGAGTTGATATAGAGGTGAATGTCCCGCTTGTCGTCCTCGGCCGCGAGCAGGATCAGCTCAGCGCATATCCGGTTCGCCAGGTCGTCATCCACCTGCTGGCCGAGAAAGATGATCCGGTGCCGGAGCAGGCGCTGGAACAACTGCTCGCCCAGCGGGAGCATCGGGGACTCTGTGGCCCTCGCCAGCACGCGGGAGATGTCCCGCTGGTCGTCCCAACCCGTGCCCACTGTGCCTCCTCGCCTTCAGTCAGCCCAGGACACCGCCGCCTGCCGGCTCCCGGCTGTCATCGGTCATCGCCATTCGCCGGCTCCCGGATGTCGTCGGCTGTCGCCGACTCCCAGAGGTGACTACCGGCGGCGTGGCTGGCCGCTGACTGTGACACTAACCCTGGCGCCGGCCTCGTCAGTCCGCCGGTACCCGCTGTTCGCTGACGGCGCAGGCAACCAGGCCCGCCATCGGCACGCGCCGACCGAGCCGTTACGCCTCCGGCGTATCGGCGTCCTCGTCCGCATCGGCGTCCTCGTCCGCATCGGCGTCCTCGTCCAGCTCGGCGTCTTCGTCCAGCTCGGCGTCTTCGTCCTCGTCCAGCTCGGCGTCCTCGTCCGACTCGGCGTCCTCGTCCTCGCCGTCGGCCTCCGCGGCGACGAACACCGGCCTGCCCGCCTCGTCGATCACCCGGGCGCGCTCAGCCAGGAGCGTCAGCGCGTTCCCGCGCAGCACGTCGGCGGCCACCGCGGAGAGCTGGCCGTTGTCGCTGAGCTGCCTGGCCAGCCGGTCGGGCGCGACGCCCATCCGGTAGGCCTGCTCGGCCACGTACGAGCTGAGCTGCTCGGACGTGACGGTCAGCTCTTCGGATATGGCCAGCTTGTCCAGGATGAACCCGGCCTTGACCGACCGCCGGGCGGCCTCAGCGAAGTCAGACTCAAGTTTCGCCTGCGACATGCCGTTGGCCTGCAGGTAAGAGTCGAGCGTCAGTCCCGCCTGCTCGAGCTGGCTGTACAGGGACTGCTTGCGCTGCTCCAGCTCGGCCTCGACGACGCGCTCGGGCAGCGGTATGTCGAGCTGGTCGATGAGCGCGTCCAGTGCGCGCTCCCTGGCCTGCCCGGACTGGCCCATCTTGCGCACTGCCTCGAGCTGCCGGCGGGTGGCGGCCCGCAGCTCGCCCACCGTGTCGAACTCGCTCGCCGACTGGGCGAACTCGTCGTCCAGGCTCGGCAGTTCCTTGACCTTGACGCTGTTGACCGTCACCCGCACGTCGGCCGTCTCGCCGGCCTGACTGCCGCCCGCGAGCTCGGCGGTGAACATCTTGGAGTCGCCGGCCGTCATGCCCGCGACCGCCTCGTCGAGACCGTCGAGCATCGACTCGCTGCCGACCTCGTAGGAGACGCCGCTCGCCTGGGCATCCTCCACCGGCGTCCCGTCGACGGAGGCCGACAGGTCGATGGACACGAAATCGCCAGGCTCGGCGGGGCGCTCGACCGTCTTGAGCGACGCGAACCGTTCGCGCAGCGAGGTGAGGTACTCCTCGACCTGGTCCGGCGAGACGTCGGCGTTGTCGACCGTGACCGTCAGGGCCCCCAGGTCGGGCAGCTCGAAGTCCGGCCGGATGTCCACCTCGGCCGTGAACGCCAGTTCCTTGCCGTCGTCGAGCTTCGTGATCTCCAGTTCGGGCTGGCCGAGCGCGACGACGTCGTTGTCCGCCAGAGCCTTGTTGTACAGCTCAGGCACGGCCTCGTTCACCGCCTGCTCGAGCACAGGCGCCCGGCCGAACCGCTGGTCGATGATCCGCGGCGGCACCTTGCCAGGCCGGAAGCCCGGCACGCGCACCTGCCGGGCCAGCTCCCGGTAGGCATGGTCGAGGTTCGGCTTGAGTTCCTCGAACGGAACTTCGACTGTCAGCTTGACCCTGGTCGGGCTCAGCTGTTCGACATCGGTCTTCACTTAGGGGTCAGCTCCCGAGTGGTCTCGCCGCGGAGTGGGGTCGCGAAGTGACCCCCGGCGTGAGTCGTGCGCTCTGTACTGGGGGCCAAGTCTAGGGCAGGCACTTCCCGGTTCACCCGCCACGGGTGATGATCACGGGAACTCGGCGGCAGCACGATGGCGTGCAGATCGCAAGGAGGCCAGGATGACCGATCCGAGCAGAAACCTGGCAGGACCGAGCGCGGGCGATGCCAGTGCTGGCGGCGCCAGCGCAGCCAGCGTCGGAGAGTACGGCAACGGCGAGGCAAGCGGCGTCACCCGGGCTCGCACCGCGCCCGATCACCCGGCGACGGTGCCGCCGCAGGCGAGCGAGCACCCTGAGGGCTCCACCTGGCGCGAGTCGGACGACAGCTACGACGCGACGGCCAGCGGCGGCGGGCTGCTCGCGGCCGCGGCGCGGATGTCCTGGGCCGCGATGGCCATCGGCGGCCTGTGCATGATCGCCGCCGGAATCGCGCTGCTGGTCTGGCCGCACGCCACGCTCACCGTGATCGCGGTGCTGATCGGCCTCGCGCTGGTCGTGTCGGGCGCGATAAAGCTCTACGAGGGCTTCACCGCGCGCGAGGAATCTGGCGGGATGCGAACCGCGTACGTGGTGATCGGCATGCTGGCCGTGCTGGCCGGGCTCTACTGCCTGCGGCACCACGCGCTCAGCGTCCTGCTCGTCGCCTTCGTCACCGGCGTGTACTTCATCATGCACGGCATAGCGGACATCGGTGTTGCCGCGTCGGCGCGGGTGCCCGGCCGTGGCCTGCGGGCAACAATCGGCGTATTCAGCATCGCAGCCGGCGTCGTCATGGTGGTCTGGCCGGCCGTGACACTGGTGCTGCTGATCACGATCGTCGGCGCGTGGCTGCTCTTCTACGGCCTGGCCCTGCTGATGATGGCCTTCAGCCTGCGCCGCATGTCCAGGCAGATGTCCGCCGCCCCGTCCGGG
>JASIGS010000283.1 GCA_030052355.1 Streptosporangiaceae bacterium
AGCCGCCCGACCGCCGCGACCGGCGCCGGGAAGTGCACGCCGAACTGAGCGTCGTGCACGTGGTGCAGCACGCACAGGACGGGAACGCGCCGCGGCAGCACCCACGGCGTGAAGAACGGGATGCCGTTCTCACAGTCGATGACCGCGTCGAAGCGCGCTCGCCGCGGCAGCAACCAGGCCAGGACTCGCGGGTACACAGTGAACCGCGAGCCGAGCCGGACGACCGGAATCCCGTCGAGGGTCTCCGCGCCCGACTGGCCGGGAGCCCTCGCGGTCAGGTAGGTGATGTCAGCCCCGCGGGCGCGCAGGCCCTTGGCTATCTCCCAGGCGTAAGCCTCCGCGCCCCCGGCCTCCGGATGCCACGGGTCGCGCCAGTTCACCACCGCCACGCGCAGCCCGGACACCGGTGACGGCCGGCCAGGTGCGTCCTGCATCAGGACCGACTTACCGGCCCGAGGCCAGCCGGCAGCGGGGCGCCGGGTACGAGTGAAGTGGCCGGGCCGGCGGGTTCGGGTGCCTGCGCCGCCGACCTCGCCCAGGCGCGGGCCGAGCCGGAGTGCAGCGCCAGCCAGATGCGGGCGACCTCGCAGCAAGCTCCCACCGAGTGCCGCCGGGCCGAGAAGGTCGAGCCCGGCACGTCCTGCCAGCTCACCGGGATCTCGACCAGCGTCGCGCCGAGGAGCCTGCACCTCGCGATCAGCTCGATGTCGAAGGCAAAGCCCGCGGTCTGCAGGGCCGCCGCAGCGCGCCGCGCGACCGGTCCGGCGAAGAACTTGAATCCGCACTGGGTGTCACCGACACCGGGCGTGACGAGCCTCGCCAGGCCACGGAACAGGGCCGCACCCGCCCGGCGAACGGCGCTGTGCCTGTCAGAGACGGCAGAGGCTGGGTGGGCGCGCGAGCCGATCACCACTCCGCGGCCGGCCTGCAGGTGCCGGATCGCGACGTCGATGGCCGCCACGTCGGTCGCCATGTCCGCGTCGCAGAAGCCGACGAACCGAGCCGTGGTCGCGAGCAGCCCGGCCCGGACCGCAGCACCCTTGCCTGGCTTGTCGCAGCGGATCAGGCGGACCGGCACGGGGCCGGGCGGCCAGCCGCGGACGATCGCGCCTGTCTGGTCCGTGCTCGCGCTGTCAACCACGATGATCTCGACTCCGGGCGGCAGCGAAGCCGCCTTGGCGCACAGCGTGGCCAGCCCTTCGGCTAGCCGGGTCTCCTCGTTGTGCGCGGGTACGACGATCTCAAGCCATGCTGAGCCCATGGATTCCAGTCAGACTGCTAGTGCGCGTGAAAGCCGGTCGCCTCAGCGCGAGCCGTAGTTGTACAGGCTCGCGTGCGTCGCCGACCCGTTGGCCACGCCGGCCAGGACAGCGGTGGTCCCAAACGCAGCCCCGACGGCCAGCACAACACCGATGGCGACAGCAATCAGCAACGCTCTCATTACGCCTCGTCTCTGCTCGGTCCCTGGGGCTAGCGTAGGGCCATGTCCCGGTGAGTCGCCGGAATTAATAGCAAAGAGTAATAAGACTCTCTTACTGCTCGGGACCGGTCAGCCGGGGACCGCGTACACGACCAGCCCTGGAGCCGAGAAGACGATCCGGCAGCCTGGCAGCCTGGACCGGAACGGGTACCGGCCGGCCGGGCCCGGCGTGAATCCGGCGTCCACGATCACGTAGCGGTAGCCATCCCGCTCGAGCACCCCGGTCAGCGGCCCAGAGCCGGTGACTGCCGGGTTGATCGCGATGGCGCTCGGACTTTCTGGCGGCAGCACCACGGTGCCGACCTGCACCCCGTCGTTGGAAACCACCTGCCGGTCGAGCAGTCGCGGCCACGGGTCGAGCATCGCCTCACCGTCGTTCCATGAAAAGCGGCGGTAGGAAGCCCACGGCAGCAGTAGCGCACTGCCTGGCCTCGGATCGGAGTTGATCAGGCGGCGTGCCGCGAGCCAGCTCGCCGGGTACTCCACCGGCCGGAGCCGGCCGGCTGCGCCCCAGGCCAGGCCTGGTAGCAACAGCACCGGCGCCACGACCAGGGCGGCCGCCACCACAGCCCGGCTATCCGCCAGCGCCTTCGGGCGGCGCAGCCGCAGCAGCCAGCCGACGGCGAGGCCGAGGCCGGCCGCCTCCGCGAGGGCGAGCGGCGCCACGAACTGCTGGCCGTCCCTGAGAACCGCGAACCCCGGCCAGAAGTCGATCATGGCACGGAGCAGGTCCTGGCCGGGCCCGAAGACCCCGAGCAGCGCGATCACCAGCCCAGCGACCGCGGCCGGCCCGAGGCCCGGCCAGCGGCCCCTGCCGAGCGCGACGAAACCCGCGAGCGCGACAAGCACAAGGGCGAGCCAGAATGCTGAGGCCGGCCCGCCGTATCCGGCGGGCACGGTCTGCGCGTTCCACATCCCGCCGAGCATGAGCAGGCTGCCGACGCTGCCGAACGGCGTGTCGGCCCTGGCCGCGAACAGCGCCACCGCCTCGCCGCTGGTGTGGACCGTTCGCGTCAGGGACGGGATCAGCCAGGGCAAGCTCAGCGCCGCGAGCAAGCCGAGCGTGATCGCAAGGGTCGCGGCGCGAACCCTGGCGCCCCCGCGCTGCAACGCCGCGGCGGGAGCAGCGACCAGCCCGGCGACGCACATGGCAGTGAACCCGCCGACGGCGGCCGGCAGCAGCGCCACGAGCAGCCTGCCCGACTTCCTGGTCAGGCTCGCGGCGGGCCTGGCGAGCGCGGCCAGCACCCAGGGCAGCGCGGCGTAGCCAAGTAGCAGCGCCCACTGGCCGATCAGGAGCCGTTCCGCGACGAACGGGTTCCACGCGTAGACGACGCCGGCCGCGAGCCTGGCCAGCCAGTGCTCTCCGGCGAGAAGCCGCGCAGCACCGCAGCAGGCCAGCACGAAAATGGCCAGCAGGATCCCCTTCTGCACCAGGTCCGCGGGCAGCAGGAGAGCCAGCGTCGCGACCACCGCGTCGCTCGGCACCGCACGCGGCAGCGTCCCGCCGGCTCCGAACATCGTGGCGTTGAAGTGCGGCGACGGCACGAAGACCATGTCGTAGCTGAGCAGGTAGCCGGGCCGGAGCCCGGGACCGAGCGCGAGCATCCCGAGAATCAAGCCGATGACGGCGGCCGCTGCCGGCGCCCCGAGGCGCAGCTTGCTCACGCCGGGCCCGCAGGACCGGTCACGACAACCTGGGGCAGCAGGCACTCGTAGGCCGCGAGGTCAGGCTCGCCGCCTGGCGGTGTCGCGGCGGCCAGCGCCACCGCGTGCCTGAGCGTGTCGGGCCACGACCAGTCCAGCGCGATCCCGGGCACGAAGCCGGCCACCAGCGCGTCGCGAGCCGACGGCCCCGCGGCGTCAGACGGCAGCCCGGCGGCCGGCGGCAGTTCGGCGCGCCACTCTCCCCCGGCGGTCAGCATCCGCACCCCACGGCTGGTCGCCAGCACGACGCAGGCCGGGCCGGCGGCCTGCGCCGTCGGGTCGCTGTCAGGCTCGGGTACGACCAGCGCAGGCTGGCGGGCCGCCCCGTGCCGCAGCGCAACGCCCGCGGCGTTGAGCAGCACCGGCACGCCGGCCTCCGCGGCGTAGCTCGACAGCGAACCGTATATCTCGGCGGGCAGCCCGTCCGGCAGCCCGCCGGCCAGCACCACGGCGGTCGCCCCGTCCAGCAGGCCGCGGTAGTCCGCGGCCAGCCGGCCGAGTTCCTCGGTGGTGATATACGGCGGAGGTTCGAAGAAGCTGGTGCCAAGCCCGGTCTGCGCATCGCGGATCCAGGTCACCCGCCGCGACTCCGCGCCGATCCTGGTGAACTGGGTGGCCACCCCCGCGCCGGCCAGGTCCGCCGCAATGCGCTCGCCGGTGGAGCCGCCGGCCAGTCCGGCGGCCACCACGTCGTGCCCGAACATGTGCAGCAGCCTGGCCACCGCCAGGCCGCGCCCGCCCGCTGTGTACCGCACCCGGCTGACCTGGTTCGCCGCGCCGAGCTGCACCCCGGCCGCCTCGTACCGCACGTGCAGGCTGGGGTCGAGGGTGACGGTGACGATCACCCGGCCACCTCGGCGGCGAGCAGCGCGCCGAGCTCCCAGCAGGCCTCCAGGTCTGCTTTGCCCGGAGGCCCGGTGACCGCCACCGGGGGCCGGACCTGCCGCCAGCTCAGTCCGGCGGCGATGGACTCCACTGCCCGGGCGGCGCCGCCGGTGTCACTGGCTCCGTGCACATACAAGCCGTACGGCCGACGCCTCGTCGCCTCCAGGCACGGGTAATAGATCCCGTCGAAGAAGTGCTTGAGCGCGCCGGACATGTAGCCGATGTTGGCTGGCGTGCCCAGCAGGTAACCGTCGGCGGTCAGAACGTCCGGCGCCGCCGCGGTCAGGGCCGGCCTCACCAGAACCTCCACGCCATCGACCTCGTCGGTGCGCGCCCCTGCGGACGCCGCCTCGAACATCTCCTGCAAGGCCGGGGACGGCGTGTGATGAACGATAAGCAAGGTCGGCATCAGGGCGAGCCTATGCGAGCCGACCGCCTGACCTCGTCGGTTACGGTGGCGGGATGCGCAGGGTAGTCGCCAGCCTCCGGGCTCAGGACCCGGGACAGCAAGGAGCGAGCACCGTGCATGCCCG
>JASIGS010000284.1 GCA_030052355.1 Streptosporangiaceae bacterium
CCGCCCCGAGCGTCGACAACATGCTCGCAACAGCCGAGCACCTTCTCTCAGACATCGAACCGATCGATGTCACCCTGGGCCGGGTGCTGTACTTCTCCGAAGCCGTGACACTGGCCGCGGAGCCCGCCGACGCCCTCCAGCCGGTGCTGTCGAGCGTCGCCATAGCCGCCCGCGAGGCCGGACTGCCCGGCGGCACCGACACGCGCCCATGGCTGCCGCACATCACCATCGCCTACAGCAACGGCACCGGCCCGGCCGCCCCCATCGTGCAAGCACTAGGCCTGCACCTGCCGCCAACCGAGATCACGATCCGCACCGTCAGCCTCGTCCGGCAGCGCCAGGTCGGCCACTCCTGGCAGTGGCAGCCCGTAGCGGAAGTCGCTCTCGGAGGCACGAGCGCCGCCAGCTAGCGGACCTGACCGGCCGCGGCCCAGCACGTTCAAATCGCGGGCCGCGACCGGTGCAGGTCCGCGAAGCCCCTAGAGCACGCCTTTGGTACTCGGCACAGCCCCACCCGACCGAGGATCCGGTGCTGCAGCAGTACGCAAAGCACGCGCGAACGCCTTGAACTGCGCCTCGACGATGTGGTGCGGGTTGCGTCCGCGCAGCACGTCCAGGTGCACGCAGATCGCGGCCGTGTGCGTGAGCGACTCGAAGAAATGCCTCGTCAGCGTCGTGTCATAGGTACCGATGAGCGGCGCCATGGGCTCCGGCTCGGTGTGCACCAGGTACGGGCGCCCGGACAGGTCGACAGCCGCGCGCACCAGCGTCTCGTCGAGCGGCACGAGCGCGTCGCCGAACCGGCAGATGCCTGCCTTGTCGCCGAGCGCCTCGCGCAGCGCCTGCCCGAGCGAGATCGCGGTGTCCTCGACGGTATGGTGCGCGTCAACCTCGATGTCGCCGCGCGCCTGCACGGTCAGGTCCAGGCTCGCGTGCCGCCCGAGCTGCGACAGCATGTGATCGAAGAACGGCACCCCGGTGTCGGCCTGCGCCACCCCGGCGCCGTCCAGGCCGAGCTCCACGATCACCTGGGTCTCGGCGGTCACTCGCTCGACCCGCGCCGACCTGATCATCCGTCCGCCAGGGCTGGAAAGGTGCTCAGCACGTTCTTGATTTGAGCCAGGAACGTGGCTGTCTCGGCCGCTGTGCCGACGGTCGCGCGCAGCCATCCGGGCGGGCCGGTTTCCCTGATCAGCACGCCGCCGTCGAGCAGCGACTGCCAGACCGCGTGCCGGTCGGCGAACGTGCCGAACAGCACGAAGTTCGTGTCGGACTCGGCGGCCTCCAGGCCGAGATCGCGCAGGCTGACGACGAGCTTGTCGCGCTCCTCGCGGATCGCTGCGACTGTCGAGAGCAGTTCCTCGGCGTGCTCGAGCGCGGTCAGCGCCACGGCCTGCGACACCGCGGACAGGTGATAGGGCAGCCGGACGAGCTGGACGGCCTGCACCACCGCGGGGTCGGCCGCCATATATCCGATCCGCGCCCCCGCGAGCGCGAACGCCTTCGACATCGTCCGCACCACGATCAGCCTGCCGAACCTGGGCAGCAACGTCAGCGCCGTGTTCGCCGGGTCCCGGTCGAACTCGGCGTACGCCTCGTCCACGACCACGATGCCGGGCGCGACCGCGCACACTCCCTCGACCACGGAGAGCGGCATCGCCGTGCCGGTCGGGTTGTTCGGCGAGGTCAGGAACACCACGTCCGGCTGCTCTGCCCGCACCGTCTGCACGGCGGAGGCCGGGTCCAGGGTGAAGTCGCCGGCCCGGCCCGCCGCTATCCAGCGCGTCGCGGTCGTCTGGGCGATGACCGGGTGCATCGAGTACGACGGCTCGAACCCGAGCGCGCTGCGGCCGGGTCCGCCGAACACTTGCAGGAGCTGCTGTATGACCTCGTTAGACCCGTTCGCCGGCCAGGTGTGCTCGGCGGTCAGGCCGTGGCCGAGGTAACGGGCCAGCGCTTCCCTGAGCCTGATCGCGTCGCGGTCGGGGTAGCGGTTCAGGCCGGTCGCCGCGGCCCCCACCGCGGCCGCGATGTCGGCGACGAGCTCGGGCGACGGCGGGTAGGGGTTCTCGTTCGTGTTGAGCCGGACCGGGACCTCGAGCTGAGGCGCGCGGTAGCCGGCCCGGCCGGAAAGGTCGGGCCGGATAGGGAGTTCACTCACATCGTCTCCTGCTGGCCCAGCGAACCGTCTGTGCGCTGTTTCGGGTGGTCCGGTACCCGGACCCGGACCGCCTGCACATGCGCGGCCAGATCCTCCGCCCCGCCGAGCGCGTCGATGTACGGCGCGGCCGCGGCCAGCGCGCTCTCGTCGCACTCGACCAGGTGCACGCAGCGCACGAAGGACAGCACCGACAGGCCGCCCGTGTGCCGGGCCGTGCCGCCGGTCGGCAGCACGTGGTTCGAGCCGGCCAGGTAGTCACCGAGCGACACGGGCGCCCAGGGACCGGCGAAGACGGCACCGGCGTTGCGGACACGGCGGGCTAGGACGGGGGCGTTCCTGGTCTGAAGCTCCAGGTGCTCGGGGGCCCACGCGTCCGAGACGGCCAGGGCGGCGTCGAGGTCGTCGGTGAGCACGCACGCGGACTGGCCGGCCAGCGCCGCGGCAATCCGCTCAGCGTGGCGGGCCCGCGGCACCATCGCGACCAGGGCGGCGTCGACGCGGTCGGCCAGGCCCGGGTCGGTCGTGATCAGCAGGCAGGCGGCCAGCGGGTCGTGCTCGGCCTGGGCGATCAGGTCGGCGGCGACGAAACTCGCGTCCGCGGTGTCGTCGGCGATGATGGCGATCTCGGTCGGCCCGGCTTCGGCGTCCACGGCAACCCGGCCGCGCAGCAGCCGCTTGGCCGCCGCCACGTAGACGTTTCCCGGGCCGGTGACCACGTCAGCGGGCTCGCACTCGCTCGTGCCGTAACCGAGCATCGCGATCGCCTGCGCGCCGCCGGCCGCGTGCACTTCGGTGACGCCAAGCAGCGCGCACGCGGCGAGCACCGCCGGGCTCGGCAGCCCGCCGTGCTCGGGCCGCGGCGGCGACGCCACCGCGATCTCACTGACGCCTGCCACCTGCGCCGGGATCACGTTCATGAGTACCGACGACGGGTAAGCGACCAGCCCGCCCGGTACATACACGCCGGCCCGGGCGACGGGCAGGTAGCGCTCTGTGACAGTGGATCCCGGCGCGACGGCCGTTGTGGTCTCCGCCGGAAGCTGGGCCTCATGCACGAGCCGGGCACGCCGCGCCGCCTCTTCCAGTGCGGCCGTTACCGCCGGGTCCAGGGCGGCCAGGGCCGCTTGCAGCGCAGCCTGCGGCACCCGGGTCGAGGCCAGGTCAACCCCGTCGAAGCGCGCGGTGTGCTCGCGGACCGCGGCGCCGCCGCGCACACGGACGTCCTCGCAGATCGGCCTCACTTGCTCGACGGCCGCGGCAACGTCGAGCCCGGCCCGCGGCAGCAGCGAGTTCAGCTGCCCGGCCGGGAGGCTGGCTGGCGACTTTCCGCGCAGATCGACTCGCGTGAGCATTGGTACAGCGTAGCGATGCCGTTCCTTCGCCCTGACAGGCTGAGTGGCGGGAGACTGCTGCCCCGGCTGCGGCCGGAAACACCAGGGAGGGCGTCCGGCACGCGGTGATAGCCTCCGCTGATGCGCCTCGAACCGGTGGCCGCCGGGCATCAGGACGCGGTACTCGAGTTCGAGACCGCGAACCGCGAGTACTTCCGCGCGACCATCTCCGACCGTGGCGACGCGTTCTTCGCTGACTACCCGGCCCACCACGCCGAGTTGCTGGCGCGTCAGGACGCAGGCA
>JASIGS010000285.1 GCA_030052355.1 Streptosporangiaceae bacterium
CGCTCAGCGTGTCCCAGCCGCTCCTGGTGATCGTCGATCCGATCGTGAGCATCGCGCTCAGCGTCTGGATCTTCGACGAGTACTTCACCGAGAACGCGCTGCGACTCACCCTCGGCTCCGCCGCGTTCGTCATCATGTGCGCGGCCGTCGCCGTCCTGACCAGGACCGCGCCGGCGACGATGTCAGCCAGCAGCGCGGCTACGTAACAAGGTCCGCGATCAGCTCCAGCGGAACGCCACGGCCCGAGATAACCGACATAAAGCCGTTCCGCAGGTCGCGCAGGGTCCAGTTCTCGCCGATTCCGGCGTTCTTGCAGATCCTGCGCAATGACCTGCGAACGTTCGCCGTGTCGAGCGGACTGCCGCGCGTGGTCGTGAAGACCAGGCTGCTGTCTCGCCAGGCGAAGCCTGCGGACTCGAATCTGGCCCGCTCGAGGGTCTGCAGATTCTGGTGTGCCCGCAACGCTTCCGCTGCGCGCTCGGGCAGCAGCAGGGTGCAGCGGGGTCTGCCGGCCTTGGCATCGTCTGCGCCCCGCATGGGTCGCAAGACGGCCACGTAGGGCGCCGGTCCGTACAGGTCGACGTGATCCCAGGTAAGCGCCCGAGCCTCTTCGCCGCGAACGCCAGTCAGCAGGCTCAGCACGAAGTAGGCGTTGAGCCTGTCGGCCGCGGCAGCTTTGAGTACCGCCCTCGCCTGGATGAGCGTCAGGGCGCGGCCCCCATCTCGCCGGCCGTCAACTGCCTGCTGCACGGTATATCTGCCGAAGGTCTTGATGCCCCGCTCGATCACATCCGGAGCGTATAGCGGGACCTCAGTGCGGCCGGATGGCTTAACGGAAGTCTTACGGCCGCCGCCGGGGGCCGGACTGTGCGCGCGGCCAGCTCGCAAACCTCAGGAGTGGACCACCTCGGTGTGGTGGCAGAAGTGCACCCGGTCAGGCGCTGCTGACCTGACCCGCCGCACCGAGTCCCGCCACGCGGCCACGTCACTCGCCTGTCCGTCCGGCAGGTCATCGCTGTCCGGGTCGAGGTACTGACGCGGCTGGTACGCGGCGTCGCCGATGAGCACATCCGAGCCGCCGTCGCCCGACTCGACCAGGACGCTCTGATGACCGACAGTGTGGCCGGGAGTCGCGATCACCCGCAGCCCCGGCAGCACCTCGGCGTCGCCGTCGAGCAGTTCGAACTGGGCGCCCATGAAGTCGAACCAGTCGGCTAGTTGCGGGGACTGCACCCTGGCCCGGTCCAGCTCCGCACGCTGCACATAAAACGCGGCGTGCTTGAACACCGCGTTCTGGCCGCAGTGGTCGAAGTGCAGGTGGGTGTTGATCACCAGGCCGATGTCGCCGGGAGTCATCCCGAGCTCGTCGAGCGCGTCGGCGACCGAGGAGTTGACCACCCGCCAGTCCGCCAGCCACTTCGCCGGCCCGCCGACGCCAGTGTCCACCAGCACAGCCCCGCCGGGAAATGTGACGACGAAGCCGTGCACCGGCCATTCGAGGCCGTCGACCCCGCGCAGGCTGGCCAGGTGCAGCCGCGTTATCTCCAGTGCCACGCCTACCTACCCCTGGTAGTAACGATCGGCCTCGGTCAGGGCTTCGTCGAGGATGGCGAGGCCTTCCTTGGCTTCGGCTTCGGAGATGGTGCACGGCGGTACCACGTGCAGCCTGTTGTAGTTGGTGAACGGCATGAGCCCGCGTGACTTGCAGGCGGTGACCAGCACGTCCATCGCCTCGGAGGAGCGGCCGTAGGGGGCGAGCATCTCGCGTGTTTTCCGGTTCGACACCAGGTCGAGTGCCCAGAACACGGCGGTGCCGCGGACCTCGCCGATGACCGGGTGCCGGCCGGCGAGCTCGGCCAGCCCCGGGCCGAGCACCTGCGCGCCCACTGCGCGGGCGTTCCCAATGATGTCTTCGTCCTTCATCGCGTCGATGGTCGCGACCACGGACGCGCAGGCCAGCGGGTGGCCAGAGTAGGTGAGCCCGCCGGGGAAGACGCGCTCATCGAACGTGGCCGCGATGTTGCCGGGGATGATGACGCCGCCGACCGGGACGTACCCGGAGTTCGAGCCCTTGGCGAAGGTGATGAGGTCGGGAACCGCGCCGTGGTCGCTGAACGCGAACCACTGGCCGGCCCGGCCGAACCCGCACATGACCTCGTCGGCGATCCACACGATGCCGTACCGGTCGCAGATCTCCCGCACCCCGGCCAGGTAACCCGGCGGCGGGATCAGCACCCCGGCGGTGCCGACGATCGACTCGATCAGTACCGCCGCGATCGTCGACGGGCCCTCCAGCTGGACGACCTGCTCCAGGTGCTCAAGTGCCCGCTGGCACTCCTGCTCTGCGGTCGTGGCCCAGAACGCCGACCGGTACAGGTACGGGCCGAAGAAATGCACGTGCCCGACCGAGAACTCGTTCGGCCACCGCCGCGGGTCACCGGTGGAGGTGATCGCCGCGCCGGTGTTGCCGTGGTAGGAGCGGTAGAAACTGAGCACCTTGGTCCGGCCGGTGTGCAGCCGCGCCATCCGGATCGCGTTCTCGTTGGCGTCCGCGCCGCCATTGGTGAAGAACACCTTCTCAAACCCGTCGGGCGCGAGCGCGACCAGCCGGGCCGCGGCCTCGCCGCGCGCCTCGTTCGCGTGCTGCGGCGCGATCGTCGTGAGCCTGGCCGCCTGCGCCGCGATCGCCGCGGTCACCTTCGGGTGCTGGTGACCGATGTTGGTGTTCACCAGCTGGCTGGAGAAGTCCAGGTAGCGCTTGCCGTCATAGTCCCAGAAGTAGGAGCCGTCGGCGGCCGCGATCGCCACCGGCCGCAGCCCCTTTTGCGCCGACCACGAGTGAAACACGTGCGCGCTGTCCATCGCCAGCACCTCGGCGCCTCGCTGGGCGTCCGGGATCTGCGGATCGGGCTGGAAGCTGCTCATCGCCTGGATCTCCTACTGGTTGACCGGGAAGCCGAGGTTCACCCCGCCGTGGCTGGGGTCCAGCCAGCGGGAGGTGACCGCCTTGCCCCGGGTGTAAAAGTGCACGCCCTCGGTCCCGTACACGTGCGTGTCGCCGAACAGCGAGGACTTCCAGCCGCCGAACGAGTAAAACGCCGTCGGCACCGGGATCGGCACGTTCACGCCGACCATGCCGACCTCGACCTCGTGGGTGAACCGGCGGGCCGCGCCCCCGTCGTTGGTGAAGATCGCGGTGCCGTTGCCGTACGGGTTGGCGTTCACAATCGCCAGCGCCTCGGCGTAGCTGCCCGCCCGCACCACCGACAGCACCGGGCCGAAGATCTCATCGCCGTAGCAGCGCATCTGCGGGGTCACGTGATCCAGTAGCGTCGGGCCGAGCCAGAAGCCGTCCCCGGCCTCCCCGCTGACCGGGTGGCCGCGCCCGTCGACCGCCAGCGTCGCGCCCTCGGCCACGCCAGAGTCCAGGTACCCCGCGACCTTGTCGCGATGCTGCCTGGTCACCAGCGGGCCCATTTCCGAGCCCTCCTGATCCCCGGGACCCACCACGATGCGCTCCATCCGGTCGCGGATCTTGCCGATGAGCTCGTCGGCGATCGGCTCCACCGCGACCAGGGCCGAGATCGCCATGCAGCGCTCGCCCGCCGAGCCGAAGCCCGCGTTCACCGCGGCATCAGCGGCCAGGTCCAGGTCGGCGTCCGGCAGCACCACCATGTGGTTCTTCGCCCCGCCCAGCGCCTGCACCCGCTTGCCGTGCGCCGTGCCGGTCTCATAGATGTACCGGGCGATCGGCGTCGAGCCCACGAAGCTGACCGCGCGCACCTGCGGGTGGGCCAGCAGGGCGTCCACCGCGTCCTTGCCACCGTGCACCACGTTGAACGCCCCGTCCGGCAGCCCCGCCTGCGCCAGCAGCTCGGCGAGCAGCAGGGACGCCGACGGGTCCTTCTCCGACGGCTTGAGCACGAACGTATTGCCGCACGCCAGCGCGATCGGGAACATCCACATCGGCACCATCGCCGGGAAGTTGAACGGCGTGATCCCGGCCGCGACCCCCACCGGCTGCCGGATCGAGTACGCATCCACCCCGGTCGACACGTTCTCCGAGAACCCGCCCTTGAGCAGGTGCGGGATGCCGCAGGCGAAGTCCACGACCTCCAGCCCGCGCGCGACCTCGCCGGCCGCATCGGAGGCCACCTTGCCGTGCTCGGCGGTGATCAGCGCCGCCAGCTCGCCGGTGTGCTGGCGAACCAGTTCACGGAACGCGAACATCACGCTCGCGCGCCGCACCAGCGACGTCTCCCGCCAGCCCGGCAGCGCCGCAGCTGCCGCCGCGACCGCCGCGTCCACCTCCGCCGCGCTGGCGTAATCGACCGTCCCGCTGATCTTCCCCGTCGCCGGGTTGTAGATATCGCCGCGGACCGCCGACTCCCCAGTCCACGGCTTCCCGTTGATCCAGTGCGTCCGGTGCGCCCCAGCCTGCCCCATCGCTGCCTCCATTCCCCCGCCTAGCCCACCGCCAAGTCTTCCGCCCCGGCGCCGTCGTGCCAACTTACGCTTTCCTGGGAACGACCATCTCCACGCCACCGCCTCAGCCGCTAAACCCTACTTAGTCAGCAGATGGTCGATCTGCGCGCCGGTGGGCATCGCGGACCGTGCTCCTTGCGCGGTGACGGCCAGGGCCGAGGCAGCCACGGCCCGCCGCAGGCACTCGGTCGTCCCGAGGCCAGCGGCGAGGCCGGCGGCCAGGACGCCGGTGAGGGTGTCCCCGGCCCCGGTCGTGTCGCGGACTTCCACCCGGTGCCCGGGGAACTGCTGCACGGCGTCCTGGTCTGCCAGCAGCGCGCCGCGGGCGCCGAGCGTCACCACGACGGGCGCCCCGGTGTGCCGCGACAGGGCGACGGCAGCGGCCCGCGGCTCCGCGTCCGGCGACGGCGCGAGGGCGGCAAGCTCCCCGGCGTTGGGCGTCACGAGCGCGCCGGTCAGCAGGTCGTTGTAATCCTGGCGCGCTGGCGCCGGGTTGACCACGACCTTGGCGCCGGTCCGCCCGGCGACGCGCGCGGCTGCTGCCAGCGCTGCGTGCGGCAGCTCGAAGGAGAGCACGACGACGTCGGCCGGGCTGAGCCGCAGCGCGGTGAGGGTCCCGTCGACCTGGCCGGCCGAGACCAGGCCGTTGGCCCCTGACGCCACGGCGATCTGGTTGTCTCCCGTGCAGTCGTCGACGAGCACGAAGGCGTGACCAGTCGGCGCGTCGACGCGGATCACGGCGGCGACGTTCACCGCCTCCGCTGCGAGCGCGGCCACCGGCTCCTCGCCGTCGAGCGCACCGACCGCGCCGATCATGTGCACCCGCGCTCCCGCTCGCGCCGCGGCGACGGCCTGGTTGGCCCCCTTGCCGCCGTCGTGGCGGCTGAGCACGCCGCCGAGCACCGTCTGGCCTGGCCTCGGCAGTGCAGGCAGCCGCATGACCAGGTCCACGTTGATGGACCCGACGACGACGACCCGGCCGTCCGGCGCGCTGTCCGTCTCCACGAAGCGCACTATAGGGTCGGTTACCGGAGCCCAGGCAGGAGTCATGCCGAAGAAGATCATCCTTGACTGCGATCCGGGCGTCGACGACGCGCTGGCCATCGTCTTCGCCGTCGGCAGCCCGCAGCT
>JASIGS010000286.1 GCA_030052355.1 Streptosporangiaceae bacterium
GCGGACCAAGAGCGCGGCCTACCAGCCGCTCGCCGCCGGGATGGCGGCGGCGTGGCCGCACTGCGACGCCGTGGTCAGCGGGCACACGCTGCGGGTGCTCGACGAGCTTTCCGCGGCGCTGGCTGATCCGGTCAGGCGGCGGGCCGAGATCCGGCCCGCCGCCTGACCGGACCTGGCGGGGCAAGAGCTGGCCCGACGGGCGCGCTCATCGGCGACACCGTAACAGTTGGGCGGGAACATACCAGTACAAGGCAGGCGCCAAGCTCCGCGGAAGTGTCACGGTGCCGGGCTTGGGCGGGTCTTAGTCGTCGTCGTTGTCTGTCTGCCAGCCGTGCCGGAGTTCATGACGACGTGCCCGGAGCTGATCGCGCATCTCCTCGCGTTGCGCCCGCAGCTGGCCGCGGACCTCGTGGCGTCGTTCCCTCAACTGGCCGAGCGCGTCCTCAAGCTGGCCCGGCGCGGCATAGCTAACCCGGACGCCACCCTTGTCGCCCTTGCGCCTGCGCCGCTTGACCTCCATGCCGCCCAGCACGCAGACGCCCTCGATCCGCAGCACGGGCGAGTCCGGGCCGATCGACTCCTCGCTGCCGGAGATCTCGCGGCCGCCGAGGATCGCCACGCCGTTGTCGATCACCTGCATCTCTGGCGGCACGGTGACCTCCACGCCGCCGAGGACCGTGGTCGCGCGGAGGACGATTTCCTTGCCCGGCAGGACTGCGTCGCGGAAGTCGAGCTCAACGCCGCCGAGCAGGGTGAACACGTCGATCACCGGCTCGGGGCGCCAGGCGCCCTTCCTGGTGCTGCCGGACAGGAAGCAGATGATCCGGCTGCCGCGCCTGGACGGGACCGGCTCGGCCGCGCTCGGCGCCGCCACCGCGCCGGTCGCCGCACCACGCTCGGGCAGGTCGTCGAGCAGCGGAGCGAGCTCGGCGTGGGTCTTGGCCGCGTAAATCGAGTCCAGCCGCTGTGAATGCTCGTCCGGGGTCAGGCGTCCCTCGGCCAGCGCATTGTTGATCACTGACGCGGCCCGGTCACGGTCAGCATCCGAGGCCCTCAGCCGGGAATTCTCGTTGAAACCATGGGGGTCCATCCAGCTATTGTCTGCCATGCCAGCCGGTCAGCGGAACAGGGAGAGAGAATGGGACACGTCGAGGCAGCGCACCTGAGCCACGCGCTGCCAGACGGCCGCGTGCTACTCGAGGACGTGTCGTTCCGGGTGGGCGAGGGGGCCGTCGCGGCGCTGGTCGGGCCGAACGGAGCGGGCAAGACGACGCTGCTGCGCCTCGTGGCGGGCGACCTGCAGCCGCAGTCGGGCACCGTGAGCTCGAGCGGCGGCCTGGGCGTCATGCGGCAGTTCGTGGGTGGCATCTCTGACTCGACTTCGGTGCGTGACCTGCTGCTATCGGTGGCGCCGCCGCGCGTCCGGCGGGCTGCCGAGCGGCTCGACGCCGCCGAGCTCGCGATGATGGAGCGCGACGACGAGCCGACTCAGATGCGGTACGCGACCGCGCTCACCGAATGGGGCGACGCCGGCGGGTACGAGGCCGAGGTCCACTTCGACGCTTGCTGCATCGCCGCGGTCGGCCTCGGCTACGACGAGTGCAAGTGGCGCGAGGTCGCGACGCTGTCCGGCGGCGAGCAGAAGCGGCTGGTGCTCGAGTCGTTGCTGCGCGGCAGGGACGAGGTGCTGCTGCTCGACGAGCCCGACAACTATCTCGACGTTCCGGCCAAGATCTGGCTCGAGAGCCAGCTCGCCGCGACGCCGAAGACCGTGCTGCTGGTCAGCCACGACCGCGAGCTGCTGGCGGCGTGCGCCCAGCGGATCGTTACCGTCGAGGACTCGCATGTCTGGGTGCACGGCGGCGGGTTCGCCGGCTACGCGCAGGCCCGCCGGGACCGGAACGACCGGCTCGACGAGCTGCGCCGGCGCTGGGACGAGGAGCACGAGAAGCTCAGGCGGCTCATGCTCATGTACAAGCAGAAGGCGTCCTACAACGACGCGATGGCGTCGCGGTACCAGGCAGCGGTGACGCGGCTGCGCAAGTTCGAGGAGGCGGGTCCGCCGGAGCTCGCGCCGCGGGAGCAGAACGTCCGCATGCGGCTGCGGGGCGGGCGGACCGGCAAGCGCGCGGTGATCTGCGAGCAGCTGGCGCTGACCGGGCTGACGCAGCCGTTCGACCTCGAGGTCTGGTACGGGGAGCGGGTCGCCGTGCTCGGCTCGAACGGGTCGGGGAAGTCGCATTTCCTCCGGTTGCTGGCCGGAGAAAACGTGGCGCACGATGGACTCGCCAGGCTCGGCGCGCGGGTGGTGCCCGGCATGTTCGCGCAGACGCATGCCCGGCCCGACCTCGCTGGCCGGGCTCCGCTTGAGATCCTGATGACCGAGCACGCCATGCTGACCGAGGGGGCCATGGCCGCCCTCGCACGCTATGAGCTGCAGGGATGTGCGCGGCAGCCGTTCGGCACGCTGTCCGGCGGACAGCAGGCGCGGCTGCAGATCCTGCTGCTCGAGCTTGCCGGGTCGACCCTGCTGCTGCTCGACGAGCCGACCGACAACCTGGACCTGGCCAGCGCCGAGGCGCTCCAGGAGGGGCTGGAATCCTACGCGGGCACCGTGCTCGCGGTCACCCATGACAGGTGGTTCGCCAAGTCGTTCGACAGGTTCCTCGTATTCGGCGCCGATGCGGAGGTCCACGAGTCGGCGGAGCCGGTCTGGGACTCCGCCCGGGTGCGGGGAACGTACTGATTCGCGTGCGAGGAACGTGCTGATGAGCCACTTGCTAG
>JASIGS010000287.1 GCA_030052355.1 Streptosporangiaceae bacterium
CGAACGTCTCCGCCGGATGGTTCTGGACGGCGTTGAACTGGAAGTAGACGAGGTCATCGGCAGGCAGGTACTCGAACCAGAACGGCAGCTCCCGGTTGCGCAGATGCAGCGGCCGTGGCACGGCCACCCCTCCGGCCGAGGTCACCGTGTCAGCCAGCGCCACCCACCCGGGCGGATACCTGTCCCAGTACCGTCCTCGGGCGTCGGTCGGCGTGGCCTCCAGCCGGACCTCGCGCACGGTTCCGTCGGCTAGCCGGACGGTCAGCACCTGGTCGATACCGAGGCCCTCCAGGATCGCCGTGTACCGCACGAGCACCGGGAAGCGCAGCGTGAGCCACTGCTCGTTGTCCCTGGTCATGACCGGATCCAGCGCGGACATGACGTCGCCGATGCCGAGCCCGCCGATCTTGTCCACCCGGGCACCCAGCAGGTACTCGCACTCGCGAGCGGCGCCGATCACGTACAGGCCGTCGGTAAACAAGAACAGGTCAAGCGGGAGCATCCGGGACAGCACCTTGTCGCCTTCCGGCCACAAGATCCTCGCGTGACCGTCGTCCAGGTGGCGGACCAGCTTCATGAGGCCGACAAGGATCTGCGCGTCGGTCAGACCGGGGATAGCGTCGTGCAACTCGGCGACGGCCCGGTCGAACTCAGCCTCGGGCTGGATGGCGAACGGCGCGTACGCAAGGCGCTTGATCTCCCTGCCCAGGAACGTCAGATCGTAACGCCAGCCTTCGTCGCGCGACATGTTGTCCGCGTCGATGATGCCGGCCATGTCGCGGATCCGCTGGTCGTCGCGCAGCGCCTGCCAGTGCTCGTCGGATCTGACCCGGGCCAGGTGACGCATCCCGCGGTCGAGCGCCACGTTCAGCGCCGCGACAGCCGCCTCGCGGTCGCCGGCCGCCGCCTCGCAGCAAGCGACGCGGTAGGCGATCTCCCCCGGCAGGAGCGAGAACGGTTCCCGCATCCCCAGCCGGAGGACGTTCTCGTAGGCCGCCCGCGCGCCCCGGTAATCCTGCGCGCCGAACCTGGCCTCGGCGAGGCACGCCCAGTAGTCCCCGTTCACCGGATTGGCCGTGGTCACCGTCTCCCACAGTTCCGCCGCCGCGGCCCAGTCCTGGTCGCCCGACCTGGCGAGCGCGGTGGCCACGATCTCCATGAACTCCGGCACCCGCCACACACTACGCGGGCAGGGCGTCACGGATCCCGCTTTGCCGGCGAGGCAAGGCGAGAGCGGGGATGACGGCGATGGCGGTGAACACGAGGGACCACCAGAAGGTGTTGTCGAAGGCGGCCGCCTGGCCCGCCACACCAGCGGACGCGTGAGCAATGAGCTGGGTTTGCAGGATCATGGCCATGATGGCGGTACCGAAGGAGCCGCCGACTTGCTGGGCGATCCGGGTCGCGGTGCTGGCGTGGGGTATCTGGTCTGGGGTCAGGCCGCTGTACGCGGTCGCCGCGGGGGCGATGAGCATTGCGCTCAGGCCGCCGCCCCGCACGACGAGGCTGAGCGCGAGCAGGACGTCACTGGTGTGCAGGCCGGCCTGGGTGTAGGCAATGGTGCCAATGGCGGTAAGAACGAGGCCCGCGAGGACAACGGGGCGTGCGCCGATCTTGTCGGTGAGCTTGCCCGCCTGGCTCCTGGTGAGCAGCATCCCCACCCCCTGTGGGGCGAGCAGCAGCCCGGCGTCGAGCACGCTGCTGCCCCGTAGCTGCTGGTAGTACAGGGGTAGGAGCAGGAGGGCACCGTAGACGCCGAGGCCGCTGAGGAACAGCACGGCGGTCGATGACGCGAAGGGCCGCGACCTGAACAGCCGGACGTCGAGCAGCGGTGGCCGGGTGGCACGCAGCGTGTGCAGTATGAATAGGCCGAGAAGCGCAACGCCGAGGACCAGGGGGATGATCACGACGGCGTGGCCGAAGCCTGCACGTATGCCGGCCTCAGTCAGCCCGAAGATCAGCGCCGCGAGCGCCGGCGAGAGCAGGACAAGGCCGGTCGCGTCCAGGTGGGCCCTCTTGCTGGCTTCGCCGTGCTCAAGGCGACGCCAGGCGAGCACCAGGCCGGTGACAGCGAAAGGCACGTTGACCCAGAAGATCCACCGCCAGGACAGGTGAGCGATGATCAGGGCACCGACGACCGGTCCGAGGATCGGGCCGAACAGGGCGGGGAGACTGACTGCGGCCATGATCCGCCCGAGCTTGCGCCCCCCGGCTGCGCCGATGAGGAGGTTCTGCAGCACCGGGAGCAGCAAGCCCCCGGCGAGACCCTGGATGACCCGGAAGGCGATCAGCGCTCCCATGTCCCACGACAGGCTGGAGAGGATCGACCCGGCCATGAACGATGCCAGCGCAACCATCCAGGTCGCCTTGCCTCCAAAGCGTGCCATCGCCCACCCGGCGATCGGGACGGCCATGCCGAGCGCCAGCAGGTACCCGCTGACCGCCCACTGGGCGTTCGACACGGAGGTGTGCAAGCCGCGCGATATCGAGTCGATGGCGACGTTGACGATGGTCGAGTCGAACGCCGCAGGCATCACTCCGATCAGCAGGATGACGGCCAGCCTCACGAGCGCCGGGTCCAGCCGCTCCTTCCCCGGCTGTGA
>JASIGS010000288.1 GCA_030052355.1 Streptosporangiaceae bacterium
GGCGGCTACTACCTGCAGCCGGCCCTGTCGTTCACGATCGGCTACTCCTACATCAACTTCAACAACCCGACCTACGGCCCGGTGTTCAAGCAGCTGTACTTCCGGCAGGCGATGGCCGAGCTGGACGACCAGAGCGGCATGAACACGGCGGTCGGCCGTGGCTACTCGACGTCGACCGTCGCCGGGGTGCCGAGCGAGCCGCCGAGCCAGTGGGTGTCGTCGGACATGAAGGCGAACGGCGGCCAGGGCCTGTACCCGTACGACCCGACCAAGGCCGAGGCACTGCTGGCCGCGCACGGCTGGAAGGTCGTGGGCGGGGTGCTGACCTGTGAGAAGGCGGGCTCTGGCTCGTCGGACTGCGGCGCCGGGGTCAAGGCGGGCACGCAGGCGAAGTTCTCGATGCTGTACACCTCCGGTATCTCCACCCAGGAGGACGAGGTGGACATCCTCAAGTCGGGCTTCGCGCAGGCGGGCATCCAGCTGACGCCGAGCGGCGAGACGTTCGACACGCTGCTGGGCGACACCGCGCCGTGCACGCCCAGCGAGTCCCGCTGTGGCTGGACGTTCCTGTACCTGGGTGGTTGGGGCTTCAACGGTCCTGGCTTCGAGCCGACCGGCGAGCCGCTGTTCCAGACCGGGGTTGCGAACAACTCCGGTAGCTACAGCAACTCGACCATGGACTCGCTGATCAACGCGACGCACACCAGCAGCAGCCTGGCCACGTTCGACGCGTACGCGAACTACACGGCCGAGCAGGAGCCGTCGCTGTGGATGCCATGGCCGGTGAACACGTTTGGGGTCAGCAACGACCTGCACAACGTGACGCAGAACCCGCTCAGCATGTTCCTGCCTGAGTACTGGACCTGCAGCACCAAGTCGTGCTGACGCTGGTCCTCAGCTAGGTAGATCAAAAACCGGCGCCGGTCGCCGGGCTGGCCGAAAACGGCCAGCCCGGCGACCGGACCGGAAAAACTGAGGTGTTGTGAGTAAGAACCGGTCGGCGCACTATGGAAGGAGCCCGATGCCTGTTGCCAGACTTGTCGGCGCCGGCTGCGCGCGGGCACAATATCGCGTGACTTCGTCTGCATTGACGACGTCCGCAATACTCGGGCGGCTGGCCTCGAGGTCAGGCAGACAGGGGTACGTGCGATGACCGGGTACCTGATCAGACGACTTCTGCAAACGATCTTCGTCACGATCATCGTGACGATCATCGCCTTCGTTCTCCTCCACCTGGTGCCTGGCGGCGAGGTGCGCTCGGTGCTCGGCGTCCGGGCAACGGCGGCGGAGATCAAGAACTACTCCAAGCAGTGGGGCTTCGACCAGCCGCTGTACGAGCAGTACGGCAAGTGGCTGTGGCAGCTCATGCACTTCAACTTCGGCTACGACATCAAGCAGAACGCCCCGGTGTCCACGCTGCTCGCGGAGTACCTGCCGCGAACCTTCGTGCTGGCCGTGATCGGCACCGGGGTCGGGCTGCTGATCGGCATACCGCTCGGCATCTTCCAGGCCGTCCGCCGCTACTCGGTTCTCGACCACATCGTGACCGGCATCGGCTTCATCGGCTACGGGTCGCCCACGTTCTTCGTCGGGCTCATGCTGGTCGACTGGTTCGCCGTCGAACTGCACTGGTTCCCGCCGTTCGCGGACCCAGACGGGGCCACCTCGATTGGCGGGATCCTGGCCCAGCCGGTTTCCCTCATCCTGCCGGTGGCGACGTACGCCTTCGTGGCGTTCGCGCTCTGGAGCCGGTACATGCGCTCCTCGGTGATGGACAACATCGTGCAGGACTACGTGCGGACCGCTCGGTCCAAGGGCGCCAGCGAGCGCCGCGTGGTCTGGGGGCACATCTTCCGCAACTCGCTGATCTCGATCGTCACCCTGCTCGGCCTGCAGCTGCCGGTGATCATCGGCGGCGCGATCTTCATCGAGGTTGTGTTCAACTACCCGGGCATGGGCCTGGCGTTCTTCAACGCCGCGCTGACCACCGATATCCAGCTGATGCTGGCCATCACGGTGCTGTCCACGCTGATCACGATCCTTGGCAACCTGCTCGCCGATATCGGCTACGCGATGCTCGACCCGAGGGTGAGGTACGCCTGATGGCCATGCCACATCTCGACCCCGGAGGGGTCGGCTTTCTCGCGCCTGAGGCGCCGCCGGCGGGTCCTGCCGCAGGACAGGTCCAGGCCAAGCCGCGTAGCATGTTCCGCCGCGGCTGGGAGGTGTTCGCGGAGAACAAGCTCGCACTGGTCGGGCTGGGCTTCATCGTGTTCATCTTCTTGTTCTGCTTCGTCGGCCCGCACATCTACGTGACCCAGCAGGTCAGCACGCCGCTGGCGAACTCCGACTGCACGCCGAGCGCGCAGCACCTGCTCGGCTGTGACGAGCTGGGTTACGACGTGCTCGGCAGGCTGATGGTGGGCGGGCAGAACTCGCTCGAGGTCGGCCTCATGGCGGCGTTCTCGGCCTGCCTGTTCGGGGCGATCTACGGCGCCGCGGCCGGGTTCACCGGGGGGCTCGTCGACGCGTTCATGATGCGCATCGTGGATGCGTTCCTGTCCGTGCCTAACATCTTCGTGCTGATCATCCTGGCCGTGCTGATCAGGCCGGGCACGATCACGCTGATGGGATTCATCGCGACGTTCTACTGGCCGCTGCCGGCCCGGCTGGTGCGCGGCGAGACGCTGTCGCTGCGTACCCGGGAGTACGTGCAGGCGGTCAAGGTGGCGGGCGGCACGAACCGCCGCGCGGTGTTCCGGCACATCATGCCCAACGCCATCGGCGTCATCATCGTCCAGGGCACGTTCGCGGTGGCCGACTCGATCATCATCCTGTCCGGGCTTGGCTTCCTCGGCTTCGGCCTGCAGGCGCCGCAGACCGACTGGGGCACGATGCTCTCCAATGGGCTTCAGTTCCTGACCGACGGCTACTGGTGGCTGATCTACCCGGCTGGCATCCTGATCATCGCCACGTGCGTTTCGATCAACTTCATCGGCGACGCACTGCGCGACGCGTTCGAGACCCGGCTCCAGCGCCGGTAGGAGGGTGGCTTAGTGGCGCCGCTACTTGAGATCAGCGACCTGCGCACCGAGATCCGGCTGCGCGACGCGGTCGTGCACGCCGTCGACGGGGTCTCGCTGCACGTAGACCGTGGCGAGACGCTCGGCATCGTGGGCGAGTCCGGCTGCGGCAAGACGATGACCGCGCTGTCGATCATGAACTTGCTGCCCACCGGGGGAAAGATCGCGGCCGGGAGCATCAGGCTCGACGGCCGCGAGATCAGCTCCCTGTCGGACGAGCAGATGCGGAAGGTCCGCGGCAACGAGATCGGCATGATCTTCCAGGACCCGCTGACCTCGCTGAACCCGACCATGACGGTGGGCAGGCAGATCGCCGAGGCGGTTACCCTGCACCGGGACGTGTCCAGGGAGCAGGCCATGGACCGGGCCGCCGAGGTGCTCGACCTGGTCGGCATACCCCGCGTGCGGGAGCGGATCAAGGATTACCCGCACCAGTTCTCCGGCGGCATGCGGCAGCGCGTGATGATCGCGATGGCGCTGGCCTGCGAGCCTAAGCTGCTGATCGCGGACGAGCCGACGACCGCGCTGGACGTGACGATCCAGAAGCAGATCCTCGAGCTCATCGACGACCTGCGGACCAGGCTCGGCATGTCGGTCATCCTGGTCACGCACGACCTCGGCGTCATCGCCGGCCGCGCCGACCGCGTTTCGGTCATGTACGCCGGCCGTATCGCGGAGGTCACCGACACCGAGACGCTGTTCACGCGGCCCCGCCACCCCTACACAGAGGCGCTGTTCCAGGCGCTGCCGGACAAGGCAGCCGAGGCGGGCGAGCGCCTGTACTCGATCCCGGGGCTGCCGCCGGACCTGACAAACCCGCCGGTCGGCTGCCGGTTCGCGGCCCGCTGCCGGTACGTGACCGACAAGTGCCGGGCCGAGGAGCCGCCGCTGGCCGCCGAGGTCACCGGGCACGATTTCCGCTGCTTCTACCCGGTCGGGCCGTCCGAGCGGACGGAGACCGGCCGGCTGGAGGGCTTCCGGCAGGCCGAGGCCCTGGAAGCGTTCACCTCGAACAACGTCGGCGAGACGCTGCTCGATATCAAGAACGCCGTGAAGGACTTCCCGGTCACCAGGGGTGCCGTTCTGCAGCGCCGGGTCGGCTGGCTCAGCGCCGTCGCCGACGTGAGCTTCACGATCCGGCGCGGGGAGACCTTCGGCCTGGTCGGCGAGTCCGGTTGCGGCAAGACGAC
>JASIGS010000029.1 GCA_030052355.1 Streptosporangiaceae bacterium
AAGCAGCGCGACTGGCAGCCGGTCAATCCGCTGTTCGCGTTGCCCAACGTGGTGATCACTCCGCACGCCGCGTACTACTCAGAGGAAGCCATCCTGACCGTTCGCTCGTTCGCGGCAGACGAGGTGGTCCGGGTGCTGACCGGAAGGCAGCCGCTGTCTCCGGTGAACGCCGACCAGATCGCCCGGTTGCGCTGATCCGCGTCCGCCACGAACTTCTGGTGAACTCGCTAGCGTCTTGCCCCCGTGGTCCCGCATAGTTCTGTTTCAGAAGTTATCGTGTCGCTGCTGGGCTGGCCGCTCCTGACGGCGGGCCCGCGGGGGAGGCGAGCGGGTGCCTGCCAGCCAGCGGAGCTACCGTGCCGATCGGCCGCGTTCGCCGCTGCGGTCGGCTGGCGTGGCGGCACCACCACCGGCAGCCGCCCGGGTACGCGTTCCCCCGCCACTCATCAGCCGGCGGCTGCCGTCCGGCCGCGGCGCCACCGAGCAGCCCAACGCGACCGGGGACGGGAACGCCGCCCTGACGCCGGTCTTCTGGGGGACGGTGGTGCTGACCGGCATCGCGGCCGGCCTGTTCGGCGACCTGATGATCCTGATACTCAAGGTCGTCGAGTACCTCGCCTTTGGCGCGGAGCCAAACGGCAGCTTCGAGCTCGCGGTGGAGCACGCATCCGACGCCAGGCGGCTGATCATGCTCACGGCCGCGGGTGCGTTCGGCGGGCTGGCCTGGTTCGGCCTGCGCCGGTACACCAGCGGCGAGACGTCGGACGTCGACGATGTCGTGTGGGAAGAGGACGCGCGGCTGTCGTTCCGGCGCTCGCTCGGCACCTCGGTCATCTCCGAGATCGTCATCGGGATGGGCGCGTCCCTCGGCCGGGAGAACGCGCCGAAGCTCATGGGCGGCGCCTCGGCCAGCCTGCTCGCCGGCTGGGCACGGCTGTCGGCTCCGCAGCGAAGGCTGCTCATGGCGTGCGGGGCAGGCGCCGGGCTCGCCGCGGTCTACAACGTGCCGCTCGGGGGTGCCGTGTTCACCGCGGAGATCATGCTGGGGACCATCAGCATGCCGGTTGTGCTGCCCGCGCTCGCGTGCTCGGCCATCGCAACCGCCACGGCCTGGCTGTACCTGCCCGACCACGCGACCTACACCGACATCCCTGACTACCGCCTCACCGCGCCGTTGCTGGCGTGGGCGCTGCTCGCCGGGCCGCTGATCGGGCTCGTCGCGAGCGGTTACATCCGCCTGATCGGCTGGGTGTCGCACCACCAGATCCGGGGCCCGGCAACGGTGGCCGCGTCGATCCTCGGCTTCGGCCTGCTCGGGCTCGTCGCCTTTGCTTATCCCCAGTTGCTGGGGAACGGCAAGGACATGGCGCACGACGCCTTCGTCGGAACCGACGGCCTCGTGCTGCTGCTTGCCCTCTTCGCCCTGAAGCCTCTGGTCACCGCGATGTGCCTCGGAACTGGCGCGTCCGGTGGGCTGTTCACCCCCACGCTGAGCACCGGCGCCGTCCTCGGCGGAGCGGCCGGCGTCGCGTGGAGCATGGCGTGGCCCGGGTCACCCTCGGGGGCCTACGCGCTCGTCGGCGCCGCGGCGATGCTCGGGGCGGCGATGCAGGGGCCGCTGACCGGTCTCGTCCTGGTGCTCGAACTCACGCACGGCGGGTTCCCGCTGCTGTTCCCGATGGTCGCCGCCACCGTGCTGGCGACGGTGACCGCTCGCCACGTCGACGGCTACTCGATCTACACGGCCAGACTGCGCGCGCGGCCGGCCGAACCGGCCGCCGAACCCAGCGGATCGACCCTGGTCGCCCGCCAGTAGGCGGCGCCACAGCTCGACTGCCTTGCCGGAGCAGGAGCTTCGGTGATAGAAATAAAACAGTTCTGTAACAGAATCAAAGACAGCGTCGTGCCTGAACCGGAAGCCCCCGTCGACGCCAAGAGGAAGACTGATGAGCCGACAGCGGTCAGGCGGGCCGAAGCCCCCGGGCCATGGGTCGCGGGGGGTGTCGTCCCGCGGGACAACACCGCCGCCGCAGCGCCGTCCCGCGCTGACCCTCGTCGCACCGGCCGGCCCCGCCCACGGACCGGAACTCGCCGTCCTCACCAACCGCATTGCCGCGACGCTCGTGCATCACGACCCAGGCTGGCGGCTGCCGCGGCCAACGGTCCTCGCCAGGCATTACGACGTGACCACCGAGCTTGTCGAGGCGGCCGTCGACCACCTCGAGGCCCGGCGCCTGATCAGGCGGCTCCCCGATGGCCAGGCCTGCCGGACCAGCCCCGCGCACTACGTCCTGCCGCTGCGTCGCGCGCAGAGCCTCGATGCCCGAGCCGAAGCCGTGAGCAGCGACCTGGCGCTCAAGAGCAAGACCCTGTCCTGGCACCCGGTCAAGGACGACATCCGGCGGGCACTGCGGGCGTCCGCTGGCGAACCGGTCTGCGCCATCCAGCTGGTCTGGACGATCGCCGCCGAACCGGCCGCCGCGACCATGACGTACGCGACCAAGGCGCTCGTCGACCCGATCATCGACGCGGTGGAGCACACGGCCCTGGACCCGATCGGCGCGGTCCTGCCGCTGCCCGGGCAAGGCGAGTGCGGCTCCAGCCAGCCTGCCTTGCTCGTTCCTCGTACGCTGCACATCGAGGTCCAGCAGCCGCCGCCGTGGGCTACCAGGGCGCTCGGCCTGTCGGCGTGCGAGCACGCGGTCGTCGTCACGGCCGGCTGCGAGGAGCAGCCCGACGGCAGGAACGTCGCGCTCACGATCGCGGCGTTCCTGCCCGAGGCATTCCGGATCTCGATCGCGTCGTCTGACCCCCCGCTGGACGGTACCGGCAGGCGCGGCTGGGCGGACCTCGCCGCCGACTGGGACGCCTGACCCCGGACCCGCTGTTCGTGCCACGGGCGGCGGCCGGCACCGGACTTCGGTCACCTGGCGCCGCGAAGCGCCCGCCCGCTCCCTGGCGCCCACGGATCGGGCCGCCTGTTTTCCGGAAGCCTGATCGCCGAGCGCAGCCCGCGGTCAGACAAGGGCTCGTCATCGAATCGCGGGATGACGTGCAGATGGGGATGCAGGGAATTGCCGTCGTTCCAGCCAAGCAGATAGCCGTCCGGGGCCAGCAGATCGTGCAGCGCCTGCTGTGCCCGGAGTAACAGGACCCGGGTGTCTGCCCACTCCTCGGGGGTCAGCTCGAAGACCGAAGTCCGGTGGGCGATGGGCACGATTGCCCCGGAGCCGGGCAGGACGCCCGCTGCCAGTTTCGCTCCGGCCCGGATGTCCGGGTCCCTGCTCGAGACGAACACGCAGTGCGGCGTCTCGATGAAGATCTCGGCTGCCCTCATCCAGCTGTGATCACAGAACACGCAGTATTCACCCATAAAGTGCCCCCGTATGCCGGAGAGTGGACACTCTCATTCTCAGGTGCGGCCCGGCATCCGAACAACGGCGGGAGCGCGGTCAGCCGCCGGAAAGCTTTGCCGCGGCCGCGGCCGCGGCACCGGCCGTCAGGCGCAGGAATCCGGCCACCAGCTCGAGCTCTGCCTCGCCGTACTGTGCGCAGATCTCGTCCATCGCGGCGTTCATGCCCGAGTCCACGAGGTAGAGCCTGAGTATCTCAGCGCCGCGGCCGCGTTGCACGCGAACGACGACACCGCGGCGGTCGGACGGGTCTCGCTCGCGGACGATCCAGCCGTCTCGCTCCAGCCGGTCAAGGATGCCGGTCACGGTGGCCGGGTGCAGGCCGGCGCGGCGGGCGAGCGCGCTCGGGCTCAGCGGACCCTCGCGCGTGACCACGTCGAGGCACGCCAGGTCGGTGCTCTTGAGGTCGAGACGCCCGCCGACGCCCTGAGTGAGCCGGCCCAGCTGGCCGCCGAGGTCGCGTAGCGCCTCCTTGATCGAGCGGTTGAGCCGCCCGCGGTCACGTTCGGCCGCCGAGCCAGTTGATATGGTTGCCATATGATATGGTCTCCGTATTATATGGATTACAGGACCACTGTACGAGACCGGCCGGACCTGGAGGCGACATGAAACTCACGATCTTCGGGGCGACCGGCGGCACCGGGCGCTGCCTCGTCGAACAGGCTCTGGCGGCCGGCCATGACGTCACCGCGGTCGTCCGCGACCCGGATCGCCTCGCCGTCGCGCCACGGCCGCACGTCGTCACGTCCGATGTACTCGACCCAGATTCCATCACCGCGGC
>JASIGS010000289.1 GCA_030052355.1 Streptosporangiaceae bacterium
ACCGCCGAGGCGCTGGCCCTTGGCCAGGCGATCGGTGTCCCCGACACGCAGATTGCCAGCCTGCTGAACAGCCGCGGCACCTGCCACAGCGGGGCGGGGCGAAAGGCTGAGGCGGCCGCCTACCTCCGCGAGGCCGCCAGGATCGCGGCCCAGGCTGGCGACAACACGCGCGCGGGGATAGCGCTGCTGAACCTGTCGGATGCGCTGACGGGCGCCGACCCAAAGGCCGGCGCGGAGGCAGCACGTGCCGCCGCCGTGCACCTGCGGCGGACGGGAGCCCGCGGGCACCTGGGCGTCGCGATCGCAAACCTCGCCCAGGCGCTGCTCATGACCGGCGACTGGGATGCTGCCGACGCCGAGCTCAGCAACGGCGCGGACGCGGACGGGCTCGCCGGCACGGAGTTCCTCGCCTGCTTCCGGTGCTGGCTGGCGGCGCTGCGCGGCGACGCCGACGCCGCACTCGGCACGCTCGCGGGGCTGCCCGGCCTGCTAGCTAGCGAAGGCCCTCAAGACCAGGCCGAGGTCGCCTTGGTCCGCGCCTTCAGCTCGGTTGCCGCCGGCCAGCCCGCGCAGGCGCTGCGGCACGCGCGCGACGTGCTTGCCCGCGCGGACGCCATCGGGATCAGCGCCGAGACCGTGCGCTGGGCCTGGCCGGCTGCCGCCCGCGCCGCTGCCGAACTTCAGGACACGGCTGCCACCCTGGAGCTACTCGACCGGCTGCAATCCGCCGAGCCCGGGCACCTGGTCCCGATGCTGCGGGCCGAACGAGACCTGGTGCACGCCCGCCTCGCCGCCCGCGACCGCTCGGGGCAGCCAGGTGAGGCGTTCGCGGCCGCGATCCGCGCGCTGCGCGAACACAGCACGCCGTACCACCTCGGGCACGGCCTGCTCGACCACGCCGAGTACCTGTCCGCCACCGACGCCGATGCCGCCGCGGCCGCGATCGCCGAAGCACGCGACATCGCGAGCAGGTTGCGCTGTCGGCCACTGCTCGGCCGGGCCGGCGACGTGGCTAGCGCCGCGCTTTCGGTCTCGGCTCAGCTTGCGGCCGCGTCACCCTGAGCCAGTGGCGGCGTGGCAGCCACGCCCGGATCGGCGTAGCGCGGCAGCTCCCGCATCGTGCGCAGTGGAGACAAGAAGACAGACAGGAACGGCAGGCACCCGCAGATGGCGGCCACCAGGAGTGTGTGCCTGACGCCGATCACCGTGCCCAGGACACCGCCAATGAATGTGCCGAGCGGCATCGTCCCCCACACCAGGAACCGCATTGTCGCGTTCATGCGGCCGAGCAGGTCCGTCGGGCACAGCCCCTGCCGGAAACTGACCTGGGTGATGTTGTAGATCACGCTGCCGGCGGAGCCGAACACCATCGCAACGGCCAGCAGGCCGAGGGTCCAGTCGCGCTCGGCGAACGGGAGCACGAATGCTGTCGGTGCGATCACCACCATCGACAGCCATATCGTCGGTCCCTGACCCAGCCGGGCCGCGATCCGCGACGCAACCAGCGAGCCGATGAGGCCGCCGACGGCTCCGAGCGACGTCAGCACGCCGATCAGGCCGGCCGACAGGTGCAGCTGCCTGGCCAGCAGGATGTAGGTGACGGCGAACGCGACTTCACTGAACAGGTTGGACGAGCCGGTAGAGATGGCAATCGCTCGCAGGAGCGGGTTGCCCAGCACGAAGCGCAGCCCCTGCATGATCTCCCGGCCGAGGTGCCTGTCATCTTTGCGCTCGGGCTTCGGCGGGCGAGCCCTGATCGTCGCGACCCATCCCGCCGACCAGAGAAAGCTCAGCGCGTCCGCCAGCACCGCGTACGGCGCGCTGATCGCCGAGATGAGCAACCCTCCGGCGCTCGGTCCGGCTATCTGGCTGACCGACTCGCTGCCCTGGAGCTTGGCGTTCCCCTCGACAAGGGCTTCGCGGCCGACCAGGTCTGGCAGATAGGACTGGTAGGCCACATCGAAGAACACGGTGCCGATGCCCGTCACGAGGGCCACCACGTAGAGCTGTCCGATGGACAGGACACCGAACACGCGCGCGAGCGGGATCGACCCGAGTGCGGCAGCGCGGATGAGGTCGTTCACGATCAGCACCCGCCGGAAGCGCATCCGGTCGACCCACGCTCCGGCTGGCAACCCGATGAGCAGGAAGGCGAGCATCTGCAGTGTGGTCAGCAGGCCGACCTGGAAGGTGGTCGCGTGCAGCACCAGGATTGCCACCAGCGGCAGGGCTAGCTGGCTGATCTGGGTACCGAACTGGCTGACCGTCTCCCCGATCCATAGCCGGCGGAAGTCCAGATGGTGCCACAACCCGCCGCGCCTGGTGCTGACCGCCGCCGTCACGGACACAGCCTGCGTTAGTGATTGAGAAATGTCAATCACTTATCTACCCTGTCGTCATGGCATCTCGTGCAGCCTCGTCGGCGATCCCCCTGGCCGCGACCGAGCGGCGCGCGGCCACCGACGAAGAGGCGCGCGCGCTCGCCTCTGCGCTCCGGCTGCGCATCCTGCGCATCTGCCTGGGGGAGCCGCAGACCAACAAGCAGATCGCGGCGATACTCGGCCGTGACCCGGCGACGACGCTGCACCATGTCCGGACGCTGGTCCGGACGGGCTTTCTCGCCCCGCAGGCTGAGCGGCGCGGCACACGGGGCGCCCGTGAGCTGCCCTACCTGGCGACCGGAAAGTCGTGGCGCCTCAGCGCTCCCGGCAGCAGCCCGGTCCTGCTGGAAACCTTCCTCGAGGAGATCGCTCAGGTACCGGCTGAAGCGGTAGACACCACGCGCCTCGGACTACGGTTGCCGGAGGCGGAGATGGCCGAGTTCCGTGACCGGTTGCGCGACCT
>JASIGS010000290.1 GCA_030052355.1 Streptosporangiaceae bacterium
TCCGGACCGCAAGCTCGCGGTCCACGTCGTCAACGCCGCGGATGAACTCGCCAGCCTTCTCCACTCGCCGCCAGCCTGAGCCGGAACCGAGCCCGATCAGGCGCGCGACCGCCGCCACCGACGGCGCGCACGGGATGCCGGGCTTGCGGCACCCTCAGCCCGGGCATCGGCCGCAGGCGGCTGGGCGTCGCGCCACAAGCCGACCAGCTTCTCCTCATCCACCAGAGCCACGAAAATGTTCGGCCCTAGAGGTAGCTTGCGCCACTGCATGATCCGCTCGTTCAGCTCAGCGACGGCCTCGCGCACTTCCTGCTCGGAGCGCAGCTCGTGCACGGTCTCAGTGAGTCGTGCGCTCTGCTTGCGAAGCTTCAGCGGCGTGGGCAGCATCTCGTCGGTCGAGCCGCCCTCGCGGCGTACCCAGTCGATCGCCCACGCCTCGGTGTCGTCGTTGTGCCTCGGTAGCGGCTTGCCGGCGCCGGGCAGATTGTCGAATTCCCCGCGCTCCATGGCCTCGCTGATCTGCTGATCGATCCACGAGGTGAAGCTCATCCCGGCCGGCTTGCGCTCCGTCATCGCAAGCTGAGCATATAAGCCACGATCCGGGTCGCCATCGTCGCGGCTGCTTCCCCATTCCGCGCAGGCCTTCGGCCGGACAGGCATGCATGCACCTGGCGCGCGACAGACTGTCCAGCGATCGCTACATCCCCTACCTGACCAGGATGGACCTGTCTGCGCCTGCCCCGAGACAACACGCTGGGTCCGTCCCTGTCAGATACTGGTCTCGTTGGAGGCGGCCGCGGCGGCCGCGGGGCTCAGTGGGGGGCAATGGTGCTGGTCGTGATCGGCGGTGGCCCGTACGGGGTCGCCACGGCGGCGAAGGCGATCGAATCGGGGATGGAGACCGTAGTGGTCGGGCGGCCGCTCGGTTTCTGGACTGACAACATGCCGGCCGGCATGTATCTGCGCTCAGGCCCCGACTGGCATCTCGACGCCTCTGGAGTGCACACTTTCGAGGCGTTTCTTGACGAGCGCGGGATCGCGGCCGCAGACATCGACCCGGTACCGATTGCCGTTTTCCTCGACTACGCCGCCTGGTTCCAGCGGCAGAAGAACGTCACCGTGCGGGAAAGCCTCGTCACCTCGCTCCGCGCCGAAAGCGACGGGTCTTTCCGCGTCACCCTGGACAACGGGGAAACGCTGGCCGCGGAGTCGGTGGTCGCCGCGCCGGGCATGCGATTCTTTCAGCACCTGCCCGAGTGGAGCGCGCCGCTGCCCGAGAGTCTCTGTTCGCATACCTGCGAACAGGTCAGCTTCGAAGACTTCGAGGGTTCCCGGGTGCTCATCGTCGGCGGCCGGCAGAGCGCCTACGAGTGGGCCGCTCTGCTCGGCGAACACGGAGCTGAGCGGGTCGACATCGTGCACCGTCATCAGGTTCCGCGCTTCGAGCGGGTCAGCTGGAAGTTCGTGGACGCCTATGTCGAGCAGACACTCGCCACGGCAGGCTGGTGGCGGCAACTCCCTTCGTCCGAGCAGGAGTCGATCGCCCGCGAGTTCTGGGAGGTGGGCCGCCTCACTCTCGAGTGGTGGCTAACGCCCCGGCTGCGTGGCGGCCGATTTCATCGTCGGCCGGGCGTGTCGGTCGTTGCCGTCGCGGCGGAGGACCCGGCTGCGGCCAGGGTGCAGCTGAGCGACGGCACTGAACTCGGCGTCGACCGCATCGTGTGTGCTACGGGCTACAAGGTGGATGTCAGCCGGGTGCCGTATCTCGCCGGGGTGCTCGACCGCATCCAGGTTGCCGACGGGTTCCCGGTGCTTGACGACACCTTCCAGACAAGCCTTCCTGGCCTGTACATGCCGGGCTTTGCGGGGACGCGGGACTTCGGCCCGTTCTTCGGCTTCACGAAGGGCTGCCCCGCAGCCGCCGAACTTGTCACCCGCGGCCTGACACAGCGTGAGATTTGACGCGCACGCCGCTGAAGTCCAGTTCCTCGGCGCCGTCGAAGATCAGCAGGCCGTACGTCGTCATCTCGCCTCAGCAGAGCTTGTGCAGCCAGCCATACCGGTCGGGCTTGCTGCCGTACTGCATGCCGACCAGCTCCTGCCGGAGCCTGGTGGTCACCGGGCCGGTGGCACCGTCGCCGATCACCCACTCGACGCCGGCTCCGCGCACCGCGCCGACCGGCGTGATCACTGCCGCCGTGCCGCAGGCGAACACCTCGGTGATCTCCCCGTAGGCGCAGCCAGCCTGCCACTCCGCCACGGAGATCCTGCCCTCGTAGGCAGGTATGCCGAGGTCCGGGCCAAGCTTGAGCAGCGAGTCCCTGGTCACATCGTGCAGCAGCGAGCCGGTCGCGGCCGGGGTCATGATCCGGGCATCAGGGCCCGCGCCGTAGACGAAGAACAGGTTCATCCCGCCCATCTCCTCGACCCAGCGGCGTTCCGCGGCGTCCAGCCAGACCACCTGGTCACAGTCGTGGTCGAGGGCCTGCTGCTGACCGGCGAACGCGGCGGCGTAGTTGCCACCGCACTTGGCCTCGCCGGTACCGCCGGGGGCGGCCCTGGTGTAGTCACTCGACAGCCACACCGTCACCGGGCGGACCTCGCCGCCGAAGTACCCAGACACTGGCGAGGCGATCACCATGACCAGGTAGCTGGCGGACGGCCTGTTCACGCCTAGCCCGAGCTGAGTGGCGATCATGAACGGGCGCAAGTACAGGCTGTGCCCGTCGGTCGCCGGCACCCAGGCCCGGTCCTGGCCAA
>JASIGS010000291.1 GCA_030052355.1 Streptosporangiaceae bacterium
GCCAGATCCAGTTCCTGTTGTGGCGCAGCGCCGGGAGGGCGGAGTCGTCAGCCATGTGGACCGTGGCCCTTCTCGAGTGCCGCCGGGACTGACACCAAGCTAGCTAAATCAACACTCCTTGCGCAAGACATATTGCACAAGGAGTGTTGAGTTTCTTGGTGCGCAAGCCGGCAGTGCCTCAGCTGCTCGGTGTGTCAGCGCAGCCGCGCGGCAAGAGCACCTGGGTGTGTCAGCGCAGCCGCGCGGCAAGAGCTCCTGGGTGTGTCAGCGCAGCCGCGCGGCGAGCCGGGCCGCGGCGGCGCCGGGGTCGTTGGCCGCGGTGATCGCCCTGACGACGACGATCCGGGTCGCGCCGGCCGCCAGCACCTGGTCGAGGTTGGCCTCGTCGATGCCGCCGATGGCAAACCACGGCCGGAGCGTCGGCAGTCCGGCCGCGAACCGCACCAGGCCGAGGCCGGGCGCCGGCCGGCCCGGCTTGGTGGGCGTGGGCCAGACCGGCCCGGTGCAGAAGTAGTCGGCGGCCGGCTCGAGGCTGGCGGCCTGCGCCTCGGGCTCGGCGTGCGAGGAGAGCCCGATCAGCGGCTTCGGGCCGACGATCTGCCTGGCGATCGCCACGGGCAGGTCGTCCTGACCGAGATGCAGCACATCCGCGCCGGCCGCGTAGGCGACGTCGGCCCTGTCGTTGACTGCGAGCAGCGACCCGTGCGCGGCGCACGCTCGCCGGAATACGTCCAGATAGCGAAGTTCCTGACCGGCCTCCAGGCCCTTGTGCCTGAGCTGGACGATGTCCACGCCAGAACTGAGCACCTCGTCAAGGAACCGGGGCAGGTCGCCCTGGCTTTCCCTGGCGTCGGTGCACAGGTAGAGTCGCGCCGCGCCGAGCCTGGCGCTCAGCTCCTGACGCGAAGAGCCGTCGTCAGACACGCCGCGCTCTCGTCATAGCGCCAGCGCCTGAGCCCGCCTGTTCACCTCGGTCCGGCGGTGCTCGGCGAGCGCCCGCACCGGCGTCCCCGGCAGCGAGTCGTCCGACGTGAACAGCCAGTTCAGCGCGTCGGTCTCGGTGAAGCCGCAGTCGAACAGCACCGTCAGCGTGCCGCCGAGACCATGCAGTACCTGGTCGCCGTCGAGGAACGCGGCCGGCACGGCGAACTCACCGTTAGGCCGCTGAACGGCCAGCAGCTTGCGGTCGCGCAGCATCTGCTTGACACGGCTGACCGGCAGGCCGAGCTGGCCGGCAACATCGGGGACACTCATCCATGCACCGACGATGGCGTCGGTCGGGGGGTCGATCTGTACCACGTCTGGAGCTTCCCACATCAAGGTGTCGGCAAAACCTGCCGCATGCCGTCTCATATCCGGCATGACAAGGGCACATGCTAGCGGAACTAAGCCATGCAGTCACGGACGGCAATCTCCGGATCAGCCAGCCTGACTGGGTCGACCGGCCGGCCCGCTTCGATCAGCCGTCTGGCCTGCCCGGAGTCGCGCGGCAGGCCGACGGTGAGCATCGCGGCCAGCCGGCCCCCGGCAAGCCAGCACGCCGCCCATTTGCGCGCACCCCCGCCGGGATCACCGCGGAAGATCAGCCGGTCCGCGCCCCCGTGCCAGCCCACGTACTGCACCATCCGCCCGAATTGCTCCGACCAGAAGTAGGGCACGGGATCGTACCGGGCACTGCCGCCGAGCAGATTCTCGGCCGCTACCTCCGGTGCGTGCAGCGCCACGTCCCAGTGCTCGAACCTGAGCCTGCGGCCGTACCGCGCGGACCAGAACGACGCGCAGTCACCCACCGCGAACACGCCAGGCACAGAACTGCGCAACTGGCCGTCCACGGCGATGCCGTTCTCGAGATCTATGCCAGAGCCGTCCAGCCATGACACCGCCGGCCGCACGCCGACGGCGGTGACCACCACGTCGGCGGCGACCAACTCCCCGTCAGCGAGCCTGACGCCGTCCGCGCCGACCTGGGCCACGGCCTCGCCGAGGCGCAGCTCGACTCCGGCCTCCCGGTACCACGCCGCGGTCAGCGCGCCGACATGTGCGCCGATCGCCGCGGTCAGGGGTGCCTTCGCTGCCTCCAGCACCGTGACCGCGCAGCCCTTCCCGGCCGCCGCGGTGGCGAGCTCCGCGCCGATCCAGCCGGCCCCGACGATCGTCAGCCTCGTGCCGGGCACGAGCAGCGCGCGCAACTCCAGCGCGTCGTCTGCGGTCCGCAGCACGCGCTGAGGACCCGGTCCCGGCAGCCGGACCGGTGTGGCCCCGGTCGCGAGCACCAGCGCGTCGAAGGCGTGCCGCCGGAGGTCGGTCACCAGGGTGCCCGGCCGCAGTGCGACGGCTGTCTCCCCCAGCCGGACGTCAGCGCCGAGCTCGGCCAGGTCGGCCCGCAGTGAAGTGTCGTCGAGCTGCCCGGTCATGAGCTTCTTCGACAGCGGCGGCCGGTCGTAGGGCGGCCGGGGCTCGGCTCCGATCAGCGTCACGGCGCCGTCATAGCCGCGGGCGCGCAGCTCCTCGACGGTGCGCAGCCCGGCGAGCCCGGCCCCGACGACGACCACCTTCGCCGGTGCCGTCATGCACTCATCACGGTCTCGTCGTCTCCCAGGAACGGCGCGGATCAGCCGGCGGCCCCAGCGCAGGGGGCCGACTACATCGTGCCGCAACTGACCGTGATCCGGTCCGCTGGCCTGTGCGGATGATCTCGGGCCGCGCCAGTGGGGTGGCGCTAGGCTGTAGGGATCGCGCGGGAGTCCGGTGCGACCGGGCTGAGAGGGCGGCTAGCGCGCCGCCGACCGCAGGAACCTGATCCGGGTCATGCCGGCGAAGGGAGCCGACTTGGGCGCTCAGAGTAGCGACGCAGGCGCCGACGTCCTAGTCGTGGGCGGCGGTGTGATCGGGCTGAGCATCGCCTGGCGGGCGGCGCAGCGGGGCCTCCGCGTCGTCGTCGCCGACCCGAGCCCCGGCCTGGGGGCGACTCACGCCGCCGCTGGCATGCTGACCCCGGTGTCCGAGGCCGCCTACGCCGAGCGCGAGCTCTTCGCGCTCGGCCAGGAGTCGCTGCGCCGTTACCCCGATTTCACGGCCGAGCTGACGCAGGCCACCGGCGAGCCCACTGGCTTCCGTCAGACCGGAACGCTGCAGGTGGCCTACGATCACGACGACCTGGCGGTGCTCGGCGAGCTGCGGCAGCTGCAGGACTCGTTCGGCGTGCAAGTGAGCCAGCTCACCGCGCGCGAGTGCCGGGAGGCCGAGCCGATGCTCGACCCTTCGGTCCGAGGCGGCCTGCTCGCCGCAGACGACGGCTCCGTCGACCCGCGGCAGCTCGCGGTCGCGCTGCTGGCCGGGGCGCAGACGGCTGGCGTGCGGCTGGTGCGACAGCGGGTAACCGAATTCCGCAGCGGCGACGGGCGCGCGCGGGGGGCGCTGCTCGCCGACGGGACCCAGGTGAGCGCCGATCAGGTGGTGCTCGCGGCCGGCTGGCAGTCCGCTGACCTGCCGGGCCTGCCCCCCGACGCGATCCCGCCGGTCCGGCCGGTGAAGGGCCAGATCCTGCGGCTGCGATCAACGCCCGCGACCGCGGCGGCGGGCCTGCCGCCAGGATTGCTGCGCAGGACCGTGCGGGGCATCGTCCGCGGCTTCAGCATCTACCTGGTGCCGAGGGAGAACGGCGAGCTCGTCGTCGGGGCTACCCAGGAGGAGCTCGGTCCCGACACCACGGTCACGGCCGGCGGCGTGTGGCAGCTGCTGCGGGACGCGCGCGCGCTGGTCCCCGGCATCACCGAGCTCGCCATGGGCGACGTGGTCGCCGGGCTGCGGCCGGGCACTCCCGACAACGCGCCGGTGCTCGGCCCGAGCGGGCTGCCCGGCTTGATACTCGCGACCGGGCACTTCCGCTCCGGCGTGCTCCTGGCTCCGGTCACCGCGGACACCGTGGCCACTTTCCTGGCCACGTCGCGGCCGGACCCTCTCTGGGCGGCCTTTGACCCGGCCCGGTTCGCCGCGCGGCACCCGGCCGACGCCGCGCGGGAGGCGTGATCATGCAGATAGTCATCAACGGACGTCCCCACGAGGCAACGGCCGCGATCTCCCTGGCTCAGGCTGTCGCGCTGCTGACCACCGCCGACAGCGGTGTCGCGGCGGCGCTCAACGGCGAGGTCGTGCGCCGGTCGGCGTGGGGCTCCACGCGGCTGGCCGACGGCGACCAGGTCGAGGTCGTCACGGCTGTGCAAGGAGGCTGACCGTGGACGACCCCTTCCTCATCGCCGGCGAGGCCTTCAGCTCCCGGCTGATCATGGGTACCGGCGGCGCACCGAGCCTGGACGTGCTCGACCGGGCGCTCGCAGCTTCCGGCACCGAGCTGACGACCGTGGCCATGCGCCGCGTGGACCCGGCGTCGGGGGGCTCGGTCCTCGGCGTGCTGGCACGTCGCGGCATCCGGGTACTGCCGAACACGGCTGGCTGCTTCACCGCGGCCGAGGCCGTCCGGGTGGCGCGGCTCGCCCGCGAGGCGCTCGGCACCGACTGGGTCAAGCTCGAGGTGATAGCCGATGAGCTGACGCTGCTCCCCGACCCGGTCGAGTTGCTGTCGGCTGCCGAACAGCTCGTGACCGACGGTTTCACGGTGCTGCCGTACACCAACGACGACCCCGTCCTCGCCCGCAGGCTCGAGCAGGCCGGCTGCGCCGCGGTCATGCCGCTCGGCTCGCCCATCGGATCCGGCCTCGGCATCCGCAACCCGCACAACATCGAGCTGATCGTGGAGGCGGCCGGCGTCCCGGTGATCCTGGACGCTGGCATCGGAACCGCGAGCGACGCGGCCATCGCGATGGAACTTGGCTGCGCTGGGGTGCTGCTCGCGACGTCGGTCACGCGGGCACGCGACCCAGGGCTGATGGCCGAGGCCATGCGGCACGCCGTGACCGCAGGGCGGCAGGCGTTCCTCGCCGGCCGCGTGCCGCAGCGCCGCTACGCGCTGGCCTCATCGCCGCCGACCGGCTGAGCCGGAGCTCAGGAGCCGGCCTGCGGCGCCGCGTCTCAGCGCAACCGGCCTGGCGCTTCCGCCGTCGTAGCCGACGGGGAGGCCTTTGCGGACTGGCTGCGACGGCCTGGCCACCAGAGGAGCGGTCATGACCGCACATGACAACAGTGGCAGGCGGCGCCGCATCACCATGGCGGCCGGCGCGGCCCTGATTGCGCTGGCTGTCAGCTGCGGGGCCGCGCTGGCGAGCTCGGGCCCGGCCCGCTTCGCCGCGGCCAGCCCAGGCGGCAGCCAGCTGCCGCTCGTGCGGCTCGCCTCGGTTCAGATGACGTCGGCCACCACGGGTTGGGGGCTGCGGTTTACCGGCAATCCGGCCAGCCGGTTCCCCGTGTCGCTTGTGCTGGTCCGCACGTCGGACGGCGGCCGCCGGTGGACAGGCGTCGCGCCGCTGCCCGCCGGCAGCACAGCGGACTTGATAGACGCCGTGACAGGCAGCCTCGCCTGGGTCGTGGCCGGCACCCGGTCACACACCTTCGTGCTCGTGACCCGCAACGGCGGCGCTTCCTGGACCAGGTCAGCACCGCTGCCACCGGGCGGCGCCGTATCGCTCAGCTTCTACGGCACGGCTCACGGCTGGCTGCTGCAATCGCTCGGAGCAGCGACCGGGTCGGAGTGGGTCGCGCTCTACCGCACGACCGACTCGGGCCTGCGCTGGTCGCTGGTAGCGCAGACGCCGCCGGCCCCGGCCCTCGGCACCAGCAGCAGCGGCCTGCCGACAGGCTGCGACAAGGCAGGTATCACGTTCAACTCGGCACGGACGGGCTGGCTGAGCGGTGGCTGCGCGGCCGGCCACCTGGTGCTCATCTCCACGGACGCGGGCTCGCACTGGACCAGCCAGGCCGTGCCCCTGTCATCGTCAGCCTGCGTGGACGGCTGCTCCGTCTCCCCGCCGCAGTTCTTCGGCCGGGCCGGCTTCATGACCGTGGACCGCGGGCCGCTCACCGCGTATCTCCTCGTGAGCACCGACGGCGGCGCCCGCTGGTGGCTCCGGCGACTGCCGGCCGGGGCCGGCACGTACCCGCAGATACGGTTCTTCGGCCGCCGGCAGGGCATCATGGTGCCGGTCACGCCGCAGGCCACCCCGGGTCCGGTGTTCTACCTGACCGCCAACGGCGGACGGACATGGAGCGCTGTCACCCAGGGCAAGCGGTTCACCACCCCCGGCACCAGCACGGAATTCGTGACCACCCGGACCGGATTCGCCTGGGTCAACGACGCGGACGTGCTCTCGGGCGGGCCGCCCGACATGTACGAGACAACCAACTCCGGGCGCACCTGGCAGGCGTTCGCGCCGCTGCTCGGATGACCTGAGGGACCCGCGATCACGGCACCGGCGGCCCGCGCGCGGTTCTTTCCGGGCGCGGACCGTCTGGCGCACCCTAGAATTCTCCCGATGGATACGGCGTTGTCGGCACCGGTCGGGCAGTTGCTCGACGGTCG
>JASIGS010000292.1 GCA_030052355.1 Streptosporangiaceae bacterium
TGGCACGTCCCCCCGCACCTCGGTGCCCGGCAGCCCGAAATCACGCGGTGGCATCCACTCGCCGGCACCGCTCCGGAGACCGCTCCCGGCACCGAGGCCGGCACCGAGATCACCGGGCCCGACCCTGGCCGACGCGGGCACGCCTTCCCGCTGGACGCTGCCAGCCGGCTGCACCCACCGCCGCAACTCCGCCTGGACCTCAGTACTGGACCGCTGGTCAGCGGCTGCGGCCCCGACCAGGTCGCGCAGCGCCGTCAGCTGGACAACGTCCTCGATGCCGACGAGGCGAGCGCCCTCGGCGGTGGCATCCACGCTCAGCGCGGGCAGCAGCCGCAGCGGCAGCTCGCCGGGCGAGAACGGGCCGCGGTGCGTGTGCCGGTGCGGCACCGCCGCGAGCAGCTCGCACTCGGCCCTGCTCGGGGCCGCCAGGCCGACTGGCTCGATCGCCGCCGCCAGCCAGGGTCGGGCCGGGTCGGGCAGCAGCTCGACGCTCATCACGAAGCCGAGCTTGCGGCAGGCGAGCCTGAGCCCGAACAGGGCCGCTCCGCAGCTGATCATCATTTCCCGGCCCGCCGGATCCTCGTGACGCAGCATTCTTGCCGGGTCAGCGTGCAGCTCAAGGCTCCGGCCGCAGACGCGGAACTTCCAGGGCTGCGTGTTGTGCACCGACGGAGCCCTCGCGGCTGTCGTGACAAGGTAGGCGATGTCGGCAGGCGCGAGCAGCGACACTGACCGCGCCAGGGGCCGCGCCGCCGGGCCGGATACGGCCAGCCCGCCAAGGTCTGTGACAATCGTGGCCGCGGGCTGATCATGCCGGCCCGGACGGACAGTCAAGTCCGCACTAGTCGTCATGGTGCATCACCTGTCTGCAGGATCGCCGTGCGCGCCGCCGCGCCGACAGGGCCGAAGGGCCCTTCCGGGCAGGACCGGCGTCCGTAGAGTTGGCTGCAGGTCCAAGGCACAGGAGGAAGCAGATGGCCAGTGATGCCGGTGTGGGTGCCACCGACCTGGGCAGGCGCGTTGCGGAGCAGCGCGCCAAGGCGGGGCTGAGCCGCGAAGAGGTGGCCGAGCGTGCCGGGATGTCGCCCGGCTACCTGACCTACGTGGAGACAAGCTCGTCGCCGAATCCGACTCACGCGACGCTCATGCGACTGGCTGCTGCCCTGGACACCTCGCCGAACGTGCTGACCGGCGCTGGCCTGACCATGCCGCCTGGCCAGCGCGGATCGTCCGCGAACTGCCAGCTGGAGGAGCTCACGCCGGACCAATGCCGGGAGTACATCGCTGCCGGGGGCGTGGGCCGCTTCCTGTTCGACGACGAGTCCAGAGGGCCAGTAGCCATTGCGGTCAACTACAAGATGGACGGCCCCGACGTCGTCTTCCGCACCAACAGCGGGGCCGCCGTCGCCGAGGGCACGCACCACCAGAAGGTGTCGTTCGACGTCGACCACGTCGACGACGCGCTCTGCGAGGGCTGGAGCGTCCTGCTGAGCGGCACGGCTGATGTCATCTCCGATCCCGGCGACCTCGCGAAGGCCGAGGCGCTCGGCATCGAGCCGTGGCCGGGCGGCGACCGGAACGTCTATGTGAGGCTGGTACCGAGCCAGGTCACGGGGCGCCGCATCCGCGCGACCAGCTAGCCGCCGCGCCAGCTACCGGGTCAACGGCCGGGCCGCTGACCGGCGCGCGGATAGCTGAGCCGGTCACGTACCGCTATGACGCCATCGGCGTGGCGGACCCTGGAGAGCAGCCCTAGCGCGGTGACCCGGTCCTGCACCGCTCCGGTCAGTGTCGCGATGCCGGATGCGACCGCCACGCTGATTTCCGCGGCATCGAGCGCCGTGTCGTCAGCGATCACCTTGGCCACTTCCTTGGCGACGTCGCCATCCGCCTGGTCGAACACGCTGAGCACGTCGCACCTGCTGACGATGCCGACGAGCCGCTGCTCGGAGTCCACCACCGGCAACCGCTTGACCTGCCGGTCTTGCATGAGCCTGGCCGCGTGCCTGAGACCCTGATCCGGACGCACGCAGACCGCCGGCGCCGTCATCAGCCGGGCCGCGGTCACCGCCGTCGCCTTCGTCTGCTCACCGAGCCGCCAGCTCAGCCGGATCAGCCCAGCCGGCAGCTCCGGGTCGGTCAGCTTGGCAAGCAGGTCGGCCTCCGAAACCACGCCGAGCACCCGGCCGTCGTCGTCGATGACCGGGCATGCGCTGACGCGGAAGCGCCGGAGCGCCGTCACGATCTCCTTGTAATCCGCCGCCTCGCGTACCGCGACGACGTTTGCCGTCATCACGTCCCTGACCGTCGCATTCATGGCTCCTCCCCCCGTGCAGCTGCCTTCGCCCGGGCGTCAGCCGTCCTTACCGCGGATGATCACTACCGGGCAGGGCGAGTGGGTCGCGACGTGCTGGCTGACCGAGCCGAGCAGGGCACCGGCGAACCCGCCGCGTCCCCGGCTGCCAACGACGAGCAGGTCAGCGCCCTGCGCCGCGTCCAGCAGCACCTGGGCCGCGTTGCCCTCGGCCACCTTGCTGGTGACCCGGACCGCATGACCCGGGTCCACCGCCTCCGCGATGACCTCATTCAGGGTCTTGGTGGCCAGCTCATCGAAGTTCACCGGATCGGCCGCCGACACCGGCGCCACGCCGTACCCGGCGTACATGGCCGGGTACCGCCAGGCGATGACCGCCTCGACGGTGCTGCCGGTCAGCCCGGCTTGCCGGACCGCCCACCGCAGCGCTTCCCTGGACGATGGCGAGCCGTCTACGCCTACCACGATCCGGCCACCAGACGGCTCAACTTGCCACGTCATGTGATCCTCCCTTTGCTCTCATCTCAAGCTTCGCGGGCGACAACTGACCGGGGCAGAGCCTCTTTTACTAGGAACGAGTGACCTTGGTCCTCGGTCTGCACGACGCCGGTCCTACCTGAGCTGGCGCAGGAACGGGTCGGTGGGGACTGCCGGGCTCACCCTGATCCGGACATCGACGGCTGTGACGCCTGCCGGCCTGGCGATGACCGGGTTCAGGTCCAGCTCGGCGACCTCCGGCAGGTCGTCAGCCAGCCTGGACACCCGCTGCAGCAGGTCGGCGAGACCGTCGGTGTCCACGGCGGGCGTACCACGGTGACCGAACAGCAGCGGCGCGGCGCGCACCCCCCTGACCAGGGCCTCGGCGTCCACGTCGGTCACCGGGGTCAGCCGGGCCGCGCGGTCGCCGAGGACATCGGTCGCGACGCCGCCGAGGCCGAACACCACGAGCGGACCGAACACAGGCTCCTGGACGACGCCGATCAGCGTCTCGACGCCATCGGCCAGCATGGGCTGTACGAGCACCCGGCGCAGATCGGGGCCGAACGCGGCCGTCAGCTCTGCGTAGGCCTTGCCGATCTCCTCGACGGTCCGCAGGTCGAGCTTGACCGCGCCGGCGTCGCTCTTGTGCACCAGCCCGTCAACCTCTGCCTTGACCACCACGTGGCCGCCGAGCTCGGCGGCAGCTGCCTGCACGCCAGTCAGGTCCGTGGCTGCGCGCGTGGTCACCAGCGGGATCTTGTAGCTGGCCAGGATCTGGGCCGCGTCCGCGGCGGCGAGCCAGCCGCCGCCCGGGTTTGCGGCGAGAAAGGCCGACACGACCATGCGCGCGCCGGCCGAGTCGACGTCGGCGAACTCCGGCACGGTGCCACGCTGACCATCCAGCCACTCGCGGTAACCGGCAGCGTGCGACAGGGCGCGCGCGGCTCCCTCCGGGTAGCTGTAAGCCGGAGTACGGGAGTCCAGGATGGCGACCGACTCGGCCTGCTCGAGGCGAGCCGCGGCGAGCGGCTTGTCGACCTGCGCCGTCCTGACCGCCGTGCTCAGGTCGGCGATGGCGGTCGGCACCTCGATGGCCAGCACGGCATCCACGCCCTCATCACGGGCCACTTCTTCCAGGCAGGATCGGAACGCGACCGAGTCTGCCGTCGCCGTGGCGTCCACCGGCCCCGACACCGACGCGCCTCTGGGCAGGATCCTGGTCAGCTTGCGCTGCGTGTCAGTGTCAAGCACGGCGACAGTCAGCCCGTTGTCGACGCAGGCGTCGGCGGCGAGCACGCCGGCGCCGCCGGCATTGGACACGATCGCCACCCGGCGTCCGGCCGGCATTGGCTGGCAGGACAGCAGCGCGGCGGCCTCGACGAGTTCGCCGAGACTGTGCGTGGCGATGATGCCGGCCTGCCCGAACAGTGCCTCTTGCGTCACCAGCGGCGTCGCGCTCGCGGCCGTGTGCGAGGCAGCGGCGCGCTGCCCGGCCGGGGACCGGCCGCCGATGACGGTCAGGACCGGCATGTGCCCGCCGACCCGCCGCGCGGTCTGCGCGAACGCGCGGGGGTTGCCGAACGACTCGACGTAGAGCACGGCGAGCTTGGTCAGCCCGTCCTGCTCCCACCAGGTGAGCATGTCGTTGCTCGACACGTCGTACTTATCGCCAACCGAGGCGAACGACGAGATCCCGATGCCCAGCCTGGCCAGGTGCTCGAGCAGCGCGACCCCGAGCCCGCCGGACTGCACGACGAGCCCGGCGACGCCCGGTGCCGGCGGCGCCGCGGTGAACGTCGCGTTGAGCTGCATCTGCGGCACCGCCACGCCGAAGCAGTTAGGGCCGACGAGCCGCATGCCGTAGCGGCGGCAGATCGCCAGCAGGTCGGCACCGGAGCTGCCGAGCCCGGCGGTGATCACAACCAGGGCGTGCACTCCCCTGCGGCCGCACTGCGTCGCGACGCCGGCCACCTCGGCCGACGGGACCGTGATGACCGCGAGGTCCACGCCATGCGGGAGCTCGTCTGCGGACGCGAGGCAGTGCAGCCCCTCCATGGACTGCCCGCGCGGGTTGACCGCGTACACCGCACCGGTGAAGCCGCCCGTGACGATGTTGTGCAGGATCTCCCTGCCGACAGAGCCGCGGCGCCGTCCGGCGCCGATGACAGCCACCGATGCGGGCTGCAGGAGGTGGCGCAGGCTCGCTACGCCGGCCCGGCTGGCCCGTCCGGCGACCGCCTCGAGATAGCTGTCCAGCTGCTGGCCATCGTGATGCGGCAACGGCATGCGCAACTCGACGAGGCCGTCGGCGAACTGACGCTGTACCTGCAGGCCCGCGTCGGCGAACACCCGCTGCATCGCCAGGTTCTCCGGCAGCGTCTCGGCGGCGAACGCGGTCAGCCCGCGCTGCCGGGCGAGCGAGACCAGGTGCTCGAGAAGGAGGGTGGCAATGCCCCGCCCGTGCATCTCATCAGACACCGCGAACGCGATCTCCGCGATCCCCGGCTTGCCCGTCGGCTCGTAGCTCGCCACGCCGACAAGCTCGCCGTCCAGCCGGGCGAGGAGGGCGGCGTGATCGGGGTCCGCTGGCCGGCAGAGCCGCTGCGCCTCGCGTTCGGGCGCCTGCGGGCTAAAGCTGAAGAACCGGAAATATGCGTTGTCGGGTGACATCTGCTGGTGCATCTCGCGGATGTCGTCGGCGTCCTGCGACCCGGCATGCCTGATCTCGACCGTGCTGCCGTCGGCCAGCAGCGCGTACCGCGCCGGTGCGGCCGCGGCCGGCAACGCATCTGGCAACTCAGTCACCGCCCGCGGCGAACTTCTGGCGCGCGATCGGGTCCATGGCGTGCTTCCTCTCCCCCGGTGGCTTGCGTTCAAGCATCGCTCCCCGCCCAGGGCTGCGCATCTGCCTGACAGACCCATGCTGCCAGGACCTTCGGCCCGGGCGAGCGGTGACCAACGCCGGCTGCCCGTCAGCCGATCGCCCCTCACCCGGCCGCCCGGGACGGTGATCGGCTGTGCCTCGTGAGCACCTCTGCCGCCTCCACCTGGTACCGCAGGGTCAGGCTGCCTGTCTTGCAGCTGCCAGATCACCGGCTGTTGCGGCACGCCACCGACTTGCGCCGCTACCTGCGGGCCGGCGTCGCGCTCGGGCTCGCCGTCACGTGCCTCATAGCGGTGCAGGCCGTGCTGATCTCGCGGCTGGCTGCTGGCGCGCTCGGGCCCGGCGGCACTGCCATCGGCGAGCTGCTCGCCGGCCTGGCACTCGTCCTAGCCCTGCGGGCGGCCGCTGCCAGCACCCTCCGGGCGCTGGCACGGCGAAACGCTGCCACCGCGCGATCGCAGCTGCAGCGCCACCTCGCCGCGCGGGTGGCCGGCCTGGGCCCGTTCTGGCTGGGACGTCAGCCAGACGGCGAGGTGACGGCTGCGTCCGACGGCGGGCTCGACGCGATCGAGGACTACCTGGCCAGGTACCTGCCGCGGGTGCTGCTCGCCTGGCTCGTGCCGCCGCTCATCGTGGTCGCCGTCCTGGCGGCGCTGGTGGGTCACTGGGGCGGCCAGGCGGCGCTGCTCGCGGCCATCCTGGCGATCGAGGCAGGCCTCGCGTTGCGCGCGGCGAGCAAGCTGGCAGAGGTCGGCCAGCAGGGCTCGGCCTTCGCGCGACAGGCTTGTGCCATCCTGGACGGTCCGCGACCTGTCGCGCCGGCCCCGCCGCGCGCGGCTACCCTCGCTCCGCCGGGCGCCCGCACCAGCGCCGATGTGCGGCGCGGGCCTGCGCCGATCAGCCTGCACGGGGTGACGCTGTGCTACCCCGGCCTGGCCCGTCCGGCGCTGGCCGACATCAGCCTGACGGTGCGGCCGGGCGAGCACCTGGCCATCACCGGGCCGGCGGGTGCTGGCAAAAGCTCGCTGCTGGCGCTGCTGCTGCGGTTCGCGCAGCCGACCGCAGGGGTGATCGAGTACGACGGCCATGACTTCGGTCTCATCTCCGACGCGCAGTGGCTGGAACGCGTCGCGTGGCTGCCCCAGCACCCGCACGTGGTCGCCGGGAGCGTCGCCGACAACATCGCGCTCGCCCGGGCCGGCAGCACGCAGGAGTCGATCGAGCGGGCGGCGCGCCAGGCCGGCGCGGATGAGTTCATCGCGGCACTACCCTCGGGTTACCAGACCCAGCTCGGCGGGCGCGGCGTGCAGCTCTCGCCGGACCAGCTGCTCTTCATCGAGCTGGCCAGGGCGGTCCTGCGCGACGTGCCGCTGCTGCTGCTCGACGAGCCGACCGCTCAGGTCAGTCCCGGCGCCGCTGGCCGGCTACTTGACAACGTCGCGACGTCCTTCGCCGGGCGCACGGTCATCCACGTCAGCCGCGATCAGGGCGTGGCTCGCAGCTACGGCCGGAGCCTGCTGCTGCGCGAGGGACGGCTCATGCAGCCGATCCCGCGGGTGCACCCGCCATCGCCGCTGCCCGCGCTCGTGGTGCCACGGTGAGCCCGCCAGCCACTCAGGCGTGTGGCAGGCTTGGCGGACGACGGCGGAAGGAACCGGGGACTTGACCTGCAGCCTGCATGTGTCTTGGGACGAGCGCCTGACTGGATACGATTTCGGCCCGCGGCACCCGCTGGCGCCCATCAGGGTGAAGCTCACGATCGAGCTCGCGCGGGCCTTCGGGGTACTGACCGCGGACCAGGTCACGGTCGCGTCGGCCGCCCCGGCAACCGACGAGGAGATCGCGCTGGTGCACGATCCCGGCTACATCGCCGCGGTCAGGCAGGCCGGCGAGCTGGCGGCGACCGGTCAGCTGCGGTCGTCGGAGTTCGCGCAGCTGCTCAGGCACGGGCTGGGCACCGAGGACGACCCGATCTTCGCCGGCATGCACGACGCGGCGGCGCTGGTGACCGGCGCGACGCTCGCCGCTGCACGGGCCATGTGGTCAGGGTCGGCGCAGCACGGCGTCAGCATCGCGGGCGGGCTGCATCACGCCATGCGCAGCAACGCCAGCGGGTTCTGCGTCTACAACGACCCGGCGATCGCGATCAGCTGGCTGCTCGACCAGGGCGCGGAGCGCATCGCCTATGTGGATATCGACGTCCATCACGGTGACGGGGTGCAGGCCGCGTTCTGGGATGACCCGCGGGTACTGACGATCAGCATGCACGAGCACCCCGCGACCTTGTTCCCTGGCACGGGCCGGGCGAGCGAGATCGGCGGGCCGGGAGCCGAGGGCAGCGCGGTCAACGTCGCGCTGCCAGCGGGCACGAGGGACGCCGGCTGGCTGCGCGCGCTGCATGCGGTCGTCCCGCCGCTGCTCCGCAGCTTCCGCCCGGAGATCCTGGTCAGCCAGCACGGCTGCGACACGCACTGGAGCGATCCGCTGGCCAACCTGGAAGTCACCATCGACGCGCAGCGTGCCGCGCACGCGGCCATCCATCAGCTGGCGCACGACACCGCGGGCGGGCGCTGGCTGCTGACCGGAGGCGGCGGGTACCAGCTGGTGCAGGTGGTGCCGAGGACCTGGACGCACCTGCTTGCCGAGGCCAGCGGAGCTCCGATCGCACCGGACACGGACACGCCGCAGGACTGGCGGGAACTGGTAGCCGCATCAACCCGGGAGCGAGCGCCGGAGTCGATGACCGAGGGCGCTGACGGCTCGTTCCCAGATTTCGAGGGTGGTTACGACCCCGCCGATCCCGTCGACCAGGCGATCATTGCGACCAGGAACGCGATCTTCCCCTTGCACGGCCTGGTTCCCTAGACGCGGGCGAAGTCCGCTATGTCCTGGTCGAACTCCTCGACCATCTGCTGCGTCAGCGTTCGCCTCGTCTCGGCGATGCCGCGCAGGATGTCAGCCGTGGTCGCCAGCTCCTCACCCGCGTCCAGCAACACCCGCTCGAACACGAGCTGCGCGGTCCGGCGCGCGGCGAACTCGATGTCCGCCGGGGTGAACAGCCTGCACTGGTCCACCACCGCGGCCATGTCGATCTCGCCGTGCGGGATCGATCGCAGGTACCCGTCCCAGATCGCGCGGCGTGCCTCGTCGTCTGGCGGGCCTACCGGGAGCACGTAGTCGAACCGGCCGTGCCGCAGGAACGCGGTATCCAGCGCCCTGACCGAGTTCGTCGCGCAGATGAGCAGTCGCTGATCTTGCTCGCGGAACACCGGGATGAGCTTGAGCATCTCGTTGGTGACGCCCTGGGCCGCGGATACGGTCCGCGGCCGGCGCAGCCCGGCGATCTCCTCCACCTCGTCGATGAACACCAGCACCCTGTCGAGCTCGGCGACCAGCGCGAAGGACTCGCGCAGCGCGGCGGCGAGGCCAGCCGGGGAGTCCCCGGCCAGCCGGGAGGGGAACAGCTCGACGAACGGCCAGGACAGCCGCGCCGCGACGCCCTTGGCGAAGGTCGTCTTGCCCGTTCCTGGCGGACCGAACAGCACCACGGCCCTCGGCGGGACCAGGCCGAGCCGCTCGGCGAGCTGCGGCTGAGCGAGCGGCAGGATTACCCGGCGCTCGATGAGGTCCTTCTCCCTCGCCATGCCTTCGAGCTCGGCCCAGATGCCGGCCCGCAGCATGCGCCCGCCGAGCCGGTCGAGGATGCCGATGTCCTGCGGGCCGACGGGCTCGAGCTTCTCGTAGAAGACCATGCCCGGCCGGACGCGGTAGCCGCAGTGCCGCAGCGCCAGCGCGCCGACCTCGTCGTCACTGGCCAGCAGGCAGTCGATGCGGTGCACGCCGGAGGCCACGAGCCGCCGTTCCAGCCCGGTCAGCATCGCGCTGCCGATGCCGCGGTTGCGCCAGGCCGGCGACAGGCTGATCCGCACCACCCAGGCGCGTCCGTTGCTGACAGTGGCGACAGCGGTACCGACAAGATCATCGCCGACCACGGCCACGACGGCGGGCTCTCCGGCCCGGACCGCGGAAACTAGGTCCGACAGCCCGAAGACCGGCGTCTCGCCGCTCGTCCGCGGGTCACCCCACAGCCGGACCGCGGCGTCGAGGTCGTCATCGTGGAAGTCACGCACCCGCCACAACGTCATCG
>JASIGS010000293.1 GCA_030052355.1 Streptosporangiaceae bacterium
GGGCGCGAAGCTCGCCCCGCCTGGCCCGGCGCGTCTTCGGCACCCTGCCCCAGACCCGGTCAATGGCGAACGCGAGCAGGGCGGCGGCGGCGCCGTCGCCGACGACCGACAGCCGGTTCGGTACGAGCTCGCTGAGCAGCGGCAGGTGCTGCAGCCAGTGCCAGGGCATCACGACCCCGGGGAACGTCTTGCCCCCGAAGCTGGCACGGTGACCGCCCATGCTCAGCACGGCCAGGATGGCCCAGCACACCGCCACGGCCCGGGCCCGGATATCTCGCCGCCAGCAAAAAACGCCGGACACGATCAATACCACCAGCAGCGGCCAGCCGAGGTAAGCCAGGTACTCCTCGGGGGTCTGGTGCGTGCTGGCGAGGAGCCCGGCGAAGCCTGGTCCGTGCCGCGCCATGCCGCTGGGGGCACTGAGGAAGTCGATCGGGTTGTTACCGAAGTGGCCGAGCCGCCACGGGCTGCCCGTCTCGGTCAGTGGGCCTCGGAACTGGATGATGAGCGCGTGACCTGCCAGGACGAGCGCCACGCCGGCGGCGATCACCCCCCCTGCAACCGCGGCGCCGAGCGTCCGCAACCGGAACAGCGCGGACGGACGGCTGAGCAGCAGCACGGCTACCACCAGCACGCCAGCCACCGCGGTGTCGACCAGCATCTCCTCGGCGATGAAGATCTGGGCAGCGACGAGCAGGCCCAGCCATATCCCCGTGCGCAGGGCCCCGAAACGACCCTTAGGGCCGATCGCCAGCCGCACCGCGGCGTCGATGATCAGCGGTGGCAGCACGGCGAACTGGATGTGGTAGTGATCCTCGGCGGCCATGCGCATGGCCGGCGAGAAGCCGTACAGCGCGCCCCCGATCGCCGCCGCCCCGCGGCTCGCTCCCCAGCGGCGCAGCACCCAGAACATGGCCGCCGCCGACCCGGCGAACCCGAGGGTCAGCAGGACGTTGAGGCTGACGACCGGACCCCACAGCAGCGTGACCGGCGCCAGTAGCACCCCGGGCAGCAGCAGGGACGTGTTCCACATCAGGTTGACGCCCTGGGGCCAGTTCAGCGCCGTGGTCACGAGCGCGGGGAGGTGGCCGTGCGAGACCGCCGTCGCCGTGTAGCGGATGAACCAGAGGCTCAGCTCCACGTCGGGCTGGAGCGTGCCGCCGATCGTGGGAAGCCGCGTCGTGGGGGCTGCCCACAGCGGGCTGGTCAGCGCGACGGCGCCCAGCACGTAGCCGGCCAGGATCAGCCAACTGAGCCAGCGGCGGCTGGCAAAGGTCCGTTTCGCGGCACCGGTGGCAGGCCGAACGGCGTCCCGCAAGGCGACCACCGTTACCTCCGTCCCCGGTCATGCGTCCGCACACGCACGGTGGCGCGCATCCGGGCCTGTCTCGATGCTGCGGCAACGGGCCGCGCCAGACGGCGACCGGGTCGGCGCGACCTCGCTATGGCTGGAGGTCTCGTCACGGGTGGCCGAGATCTCAGCCCGATTAGGGAGATCTCATGCTAGCCGATGCCCCGCTCTTCGCCGCTTTACGCGTCAGGCAGCGGAAGAAGATCCCGGCGATCCGGCGAGCCGCGGGTCATCTCAGCAGATCTCGGGCCGCATCCTCGATCGCGGCCTGGGACAGCAGCACCGCGTCCGCCGCGTCCCCGAGCGGGATAAAGCTGTCATGGCTGGCAACCCGCGCGACACGGCCCGTGAAGCCCGCGTCCACGAGTGTCGTGATCACGCCCTCGGAGACACCACCGGTCCGCCGCGTCTCGTCTGCGACCAGCACGTTGCCGGTCGCGGCCGCGGCCCGCAGCAGGTCCTCGAAGGGCAGCGGCGCCAGCCAGCGCAGGTCGAGGACCCGGCACTGCACCCCCTCGGCGGCCAGCGTGCGCGCGGCCCGCAGGCTCATCCTCACCCCGTTCCCGAACGTGATGACGGTCAGGTCGCGGCCGTCTCCGTAAAGGCGCGCCCTGCCGAGCGGAACGTGCGCCTGGGCCCACCTGCCGGGCGGCTCGTAGGGCGCCAGCCAGCCACCGTCGCCCGGCTGGTAGAGGTCCCGCTCGTGGTACAGCGCTATCGGCTCAAGGAAGATGCAGACGCTGCCGTCGACATCGGCGGCGGCCAGGCAACTGCGCAGCAAGCCGGCCGCGTCGTCGGGACGCGCCGGGCAGGCGATCACCAGGCCTGGAATGTCGCGCAGCGCGGACAGCCCGTTGTCGTTGTGGAAGTGCCCGCCGAAGCCCTGCTGGTAGGCCAGTCCCGGCACCCGCACCACGACCGGGTTGCGGAACTGCCCGCGAGAGAAGAACGACAGCGTGGCGGCCTCGCCGCGGATCTGGTCGGCGGCGTTGTGCAGGTAGGCCAGGTACTGGATCTCCGGCACCGGCAGCAGCCCGGCGAGCCCGGCGCCAAGCGCGAGGCCGAGGATCGACTGCTCATCCAGCAGCGAGTCGAACACCCGGGCGGGACCGAAGGCCCTGAGCAGTCCTCTGGTCACGCCGTACACCCCGCCCTTGCGCGCCACGTCCTCTCCGAACAAGATCATTCCGGGCCGGTCTGCCATCTCGTCGGCGAGCGTGCGGTTGATCGACTGGGCCAGCGTGAGCGGCCCCTCCTCCTCGGGCAGCTGGGCACCGAAGGCGCGGTGCCGGTTCCAGGCGGCGGCCTGCCTGCCGCGTGCCGCGACGTTCGCGGCGACTGTCGCCGGGCGGCGTGGCGCGATGGGCGCCATGACCTCCCGGTGGGTTCGCAGCCGCGCCGATCCCGCCACCTCGGCGGCCATCTCCAGGATCCTGGCCCTGACCGCGTCGTACTGGCCGAGCATCTCGGCCGGGGTCAGGGCTCCGGCGTTGGCGAGCAGCCGGGCCGTGCCGAGGAGCGGATCGCGTGCCTCGTCGGCCGCGATCTCGGCCGGCGAGCGGTAAGCGGACTCCACGTCGCTGCCGGCGTGGCCGCCGAGCCGGACCGTGCGCAGGTGCAGGAATGCCGGGGAACGCCGGCTGCGCACCCACTGTGCGGCAGCCACCGCGGTGTCGAACGTCTCGGCCAGGTCCGACCCGTCCGCCGCGAAGTACTTCACCTGCGGCCTGCCGCGCTGTGCCGCCTCGACCCAGCCCGGCGGCGTCCTGACGCTGATTCCCAGGCCGTTGTCCTCGCACACCAGCAGCAGCGGTATCGGCAGGCCCTGGTAGGAGCAGTAGGCGGCGGTGTTGAGGGCACCTGCTGCCGTCGAGTGGTTCGCCGAAGCGTCGCCGAAGCTGCAGACCACGACGCTGTCGTCTGGCCAGGGCGAGGCGACCCCCAGCTTGGCCGCCCTCGCGACGGCGAAGGCGAGCCCGACGGCCCGCGGCAGGTGCGAGGCAACCGTCGAGGTCTGGGGTATCACGTGCAGTTCCGGGTGACCGAAGACCTTGTGCCTGCCGCCAGCGATGGGCTCAGCGGCCGCGGCGGCCAGGCCGAGCAGCACATCGGTCGCCCCGTCGCGTGGTGGGCTCGCGGCCGCCGCGCGTACCA
>JASIGS010000294.1 GCA_030052355.1 Streptosporangiaceae bacterium
CGCAGCGGGACCGGGACGGCCACCGCGCCGGCGAAGCTGGTGATCGACTCGTACATCGGGAAGCCGGGGTTGGGGTAGAGCACCTCGTCGCCCTCGTCGCACAGCGCCATGATCGTGAAGAACATGATCGGCTTGGCGCCCGGCGTGGCGATCACGCGGTCTGGGGACACCCGCATCCGCTCGGTGCGCTCCAGGAAGCCGGCGACGGCCTCGCGCAGCGCCGGTATGCCCGGCGCCGGCACGTAGTGCGTCTCGCCGGAGTGCAGCGCGTCGACAGCGGCCTGCACGATGTGCGGGGCGGTCGGGAAGTCCGGCTCGCCGATCTCCAGGTGGATGACCTTCTGCCCGGCGGCCTCCATGGCCTTGGCGCGGGCGAGGACCTCGAAGGCGGATTCCGTGCCGAGCCTGCTCATCCGGTCGGCGAGGGACAGCGCTGCCATGACCGCCATCGTAGGTAAACCTGCCCGTCAGGTGTGCTGCCCGCGGCTGTTTCTGGCCAGACCTCCCCGGTGGTGGCTTATCTTTTCGTCCCCGGGATGCCCGGCGCCGGCTGGGCAGCTGTCATGTCACGGGAGTGACCAGCGCTGCGCTGCCGCGCCGGTGCAGGCCAGGACGCGCAGCTGGGTGCCGTTCTGCACCGAGTCGCCCGGGTCGGTCAGGCACCGGCCGGCCGAAACGTATTCGCCGCTGGCACGCCGTGTCCATGTCTGCGCCGCCGATCCGGTGCACGGCTCGATGGCCACGCCGTGGCTGCCGGACGTGACACACTTCCCTTCGATCCTGAGCTCGCCGCTGGACGTGAACGTGATCTTCTGCCGGGCCTTCCCGTCGCAGGACCAGAGGTCGATCTTGTTGCCGTTACGGGTGCGGCCGTCGTAGTCGTCGGCGCAGCGGGCCTTGTAGCCCTTCACCGGCCCGGCCATCGAGCCCACCAGCCACGTGCTGGTCACCGTGTCGGATACGGCGTAGTCGGAGACCGTGATCTTCGCGGTGAAGGTTCCGGCGGTGACGCCCGGCGTGCCGGCGATCCGTCCAGAACCGCTGATCGACAGACCCGGCGGCAGCCCCGACGCGCGGTAGGCCACGATTCCGGTGTTCGTCGCGGCGGTAACCTGCACGCTGGCCCGGACGCCGAGGGTGGCCATGACGGTGCCGGGGACTCCGACGGTGAGCTGCGGTGACGTCGTCATCACGCATCGCCCGGCCGCGTTGCTCCACAGGCTCTGCATGGCGTACTTGCCGGTGGAGAGCGTCACGTCCCCGTACGGGTCGCTGCCCAGCGACCCCCAGTCGCTGCCGCCCCACACGCACTTGTCGGCGATCTCGCCGCCGCTGATGGTGTCGTTCGGGTCAATCCAGCCGGTACTCGGCTCCGGGTCGGTGGTCGTCTCGGCGTACTCGTGCCCGCCCACCGTGGAGAACCCGTCGAAGGTGCCGGCCGAGCCGGCGTTGACCCAGTTCTCGCCGCAGTCAGCGCCAGCGTCCGGCTGATAAGGCAGGTTGATGAACGGCACGTCGACCGACTGGCCGTAGTCGGCGGCGTAGTCGTGCCAGCCGCAGTAGCTTCCGTTGCTGTCAGGCGAACCGCAGTTGCCGGCGAACCCGTCGCTGAAGCACGTCCCGGTCTGCGAGGCGACGACGACCTGCGCGTCCGCCAGGTCGGAGATGCCCTGCTCGCTGGCGAAACTGGCCGCCTCGGCGGCCAGGTCGGTCGGGGTGACCGGGTCTGGCGGGGTGGACTTGTCGATCCAGCTGCCCTCGAACACCGACCCGCTGAACGTCGGCGAACCCGTGGTGTCGCCGTACTGGGAGGTGATCGTCGACCACGTGTCGTCCGGGGAGACGCCCAGGCCAGAGTAAAAGTCGGACAGGTACTTGCTCGCCGCGCCGGCCGCAGCGGTGCTCCACCACGATCCCCACAACAGCAGGTAGACGTGCGGGCTGGTCTGCACCGGACCGCCGCCGTAGGAAACGTCACACTCGGGCTCCTTGCAGGAGGCTGCGGCCGTCGGCAGGGCTGCCGCGGTCAGCCTGGTTCCCCTGGGCGGGACGATGCCGGCAGGCGGGCCGGCCGTCGTGGTCCGCAGCGCCTTGTCGAACGCTGCGCGCAAGCTGATCACGTGCAACGGCGGGGGTGCTGGCTTGACCGCACTGGAGGCCGAGGCCGGCAGCGCCGGCACGCACAGGGCGGCCGCCGTCGCGGCGGCCGCCGCCAGGGCGATGGCTACTCTGCTGCCCATTCCGTTGTCCTTTCGCGCAGCCGGACGCGGCGCCTGGCTACCAGATGCGCACCCGGGCTGCAGGCTCGAGCCACAGATCGTCGGCGGCGCCGACGCCAAACGCGCCGTAGAACTCGTCGAGATTCCGCACGATCTGGTTGCACCGGAACTCCGGCGGAGAGTGCGGGTCGATGGCGAGCAGCCTGATGACTTCCTCGTCGCGGACCTTTTGCTGCCAGGCACGAGCCCACGACAAGAAGAAGCGCTGTGCGCCTGTCAGCCCGTCGATGACCGGTGCCTGCTCCCCGCGCAACGACAGCAGATAGGCCTTCCACGCGATGCCGAGGCCGCCGAGGTCCCCGATGTTCTCCCCGATCGTCAGCGCGCCGTTCACACGCTGGTCAGGCGTCTGCTTCGGCGCCAGGGCGTCGTACTGCGCGATCAGCGACCGGGTCCGGGCTTCGAATGCCTGCCGGTCCGCCGCGCTCCACCAGTTCGCGAGCCTGCCGTCACCGTCGTACTTGGAACCCTGGTCGTCGAAGCCGTGCCCGATCTCGTGACCGATGACCGCTCCGATCGCCCCGTAGTTTGCCGCGTCGTCGCGGTCCATATCGAAGAAAGGATCCTGCAAGATCCCTGCCGGGAACACGATCTCGTTCATGCCAGGGCTGTAGTAAGCATCGACGGTCTGGGGAGTCATGAACCACTCGTCGCGGTCGATCGGGCTGCCGATCTTGTTCAACTGGCGCTGGAACTCGAAGGCATGAGCGGCCCGCACGTTGGCCATGAGGTCTGCCGGGTCGATATGGAGGCTCGAGTAGTCCCGCCACCGGACCGGGTAACCGATCTTCGGTGTGAACTTCCCGAGCTTCTCCAGGGCCCGGCGCCGGGTCTCCGGCCCCATCCACTCCAGGTCCCCGATGCTCTGGCGGTATGCCTCGATGAGGCTGGCCACCAGGACATCCATCCGCTCCTTGGCCCCGGGCGGGAAGTGCCTGCCGACGTAGGCTCGCCCGACGGCTTCCCCCATCGCCATCTGCACCAGCGAGACGCCCCGCTTCCAGCGCTCGCGCAGCTGCGTGGTGCCGGTTAACGTGCGGCCGTAGAACTCGAAGTCCTCCTGGACGAACTCTTCAGACAGGTACCCGGCGGCGCCGTGGATGACCTGCCAGCACAGCCAGTCCCGCCAGGCCGGAAGATGTTCGTCGGTGAGCAAGGTCGCCAGCCCGGCGCTGAAGCTCGGCTGGCGGAGCACGATCTCATCGAAGGCACCGGCGGGCGGGTCTACGGCCGCCAGCCATCCGCGCAGGTCCGGCCCCGCAGCCAAGGCGTCGGTCCAGGTGAACAGGTTGTAAGTCTTCTCGCTGTCGCGGCTCGTGACGTTGTCCCAGTGGTGCCCGGCCACCGCGGTCTCCAGCGCGAACACCCGCCCCGCTGCCTCGTCGGCGCCGGGCAGCCCGGCCAGCTCGAACATGCGCCGCACGTGACCGGCGAACGCGGCGCGCACGGATGCGAACCGCTCCTCGCGGTAGTAGCTCTCGTCCGGCAGGGAAATGGCAGCCTGCTGGAAGAACACCAGGTAACGCTCGGGGTTGCCAGGGTCGGTGCTGACGAACAGCCGATACAGGCCCCGGACTCCGAGGCGCTGCAGCCGCCCGAGCGTCTCGAGCAGCTCGGGGATGGAGCCGACGGCTCGTGCCGCCGCGAGCGTCTCGCCGATGGGCTGCGCGCCGAGCTGCTCGGCGCGTCCGGCGTCCATGAAACTGGCATACAGGTCGCCGAACTTCCGTTCCTCACTGCCTTCTGGCGCGGACGCGGCCGCTGCCACGATCTCGCGCACCGCCTTCTCAGCCTCTTCGGCCAGGATCAGGAACGAGCCGTACCGCGCCCGGTCCGCGGGGATCTCGGTCCGTCCGATCCACCGGCCGTTAACGTGCAGGAACAGGTCGTCTTGCGGGCGGGTGCCGGGATCGAGCTCGTCAACGGGGATACCGGATGCCAGCGTCATG
>JASIGS010000295.1 GCA_030052355.1 Streptosporangiaceae bacterium
GGTGCCGACGTGGACGGGCTGGTCACGTTCACCATGGACAGCACCGCCGAGATCGCGGTAGCGCGCGAGATCGGTGCCGGAGAGCTGACGTTCTTCAGCCAGATCGGTTACGGCGGCGGTGCCGCGTGCGCGACCGTGCATCAGGCCGCGATGGCGGTCGCCACCGGCGCTGCGAAGGTCGTGGTCTGCTACCGCGCGCTGAACGAGCGGTCCGGCCGCCGGTTCGGCCAGGTGGCGACCGGCGTGGTGCGCGGCGCCAGCTCGTCGGCGGTGGACGCTGGCTGGAGCTACCCGATGGGCCTGGCCACGCCGGCCGCGACGGTGGCCATGGCGGCCCGCCGCTACATGCACGCGTCCGGCGCGACCAGCGCGGATTTCGGCGCGGTCGCGGTGGCCGACCGCAAGCACGCCGCGACCAATCCGGCCGCCTGGTTCTACCAGCGGCCGATCACCCTGGCCGAGCACCAGGAGTCGCGGTGGATCTGCGAGCCGCTCCGGCTGCTGGACTGCTGTCAGGAGACCGATGGCGCCGTCGCCCTGGTGGTGACCGGCCTCGGGCAGGCGCGTTCCCTAAAAAATGCGCCAGCCGTCATCCACGCCGCTGCCCAGGGCAGCGGACCAAACCAGTACCTGATGAGCAGCTACTACGAGCGCGACCTGACCGGGCTGCCGGAGATGGGCGTGGTCGCGCGGCAGCTGTGGGCGCAGGCCGGCCTCGGTCCTGGCGACGTGCGCACGGCCGTGCTCTACGACCACTTCACGCCGTACGTGCTCATGCAGCTCGAGGAACTCGGGTTCTGCCCGCGCGGCGAGGCGCGGCACTTCGTGTCCGGCGGCACTATCGAACTCGGTGGCGCGCTGCCGCTGAACCCGCACGGCGGCCAGCTCGGTGAGGGCTACCTGCACGGCATGAACGGCATCGCCGAGGCCGTCCGCCAGGTCCGCGGCACCTCGGTCAATCAGGTGCCCGGCGACGGCCCCGTACTGGTCACCGCGGGCACCGGCGTGCCGACCAGCGGCCTGATCCTCGGCGGGTCAGCCTGAGCCCGGGGCAGACCACGCGGTGGCCTTCCAGCTGAGGTTGTAGGCGGTCTCGTTCACGCCGACCAGGGTGACGCGGACGAGCAGGCCGCTGGCTGCGTCGATGCAGAACTGCATCCCGGTGGACAGTGCGGTGAACTCGATGCCGCCGGACAGGGGGTTCCTCGTGATCGCGAGCTCGCAGGCGCTGGGTCCTGGCGTCCCGGTGACCTCGGCCGCCTGGTCACCACTGAAGGTGATCCCGGGGTTGGTGTTTCCGTCGCCGAGCTCGCACTCCAGCTCCAGATCCCCGTTGCTGGTGCCGGGGAGAACCCCGAAGCTGCTGGTGCTTGTCACATCCGGCCCGGTGCCGGTAAAGGTGACAAAGGCGGGAATGACGATGTCGCCATTCTGACAGCCCCCGCCGTTCAGCGCGAACGAGGCACCGTTGTACTTCAGCGTGTAGCTCTTCGACTCGGTGCTTCCCTGACTGCCGGTCGCCGGTGAGTGACCGTTTCCCTGCGCTCCGGTGTGATTGCCCGCGGTGCCAATCAGGTAGCCGCCTAATGCAAGCAGCAGCGCGACGGCGACGACGGCAAACACCAGGGGCCCGCGCCGAGCGGGCTGCGGGTCCTGGTGCTCGTAGCCGGTGGTCCCGGTGCCGAGAGACCACTGTGGCTCACGGCGTTCGCTGCTGCTATTGCGAAGCGCTGCCCACGCGAGCCACAAGCCAGACAGCGGAATCGACACCGACAACACAATGGTCACCGTGGTCGTATCAAACCGATGGCCTGGTGCGAACGCCCACCCCAGAAGCCACGGCAGCACCAGCAGGACTACAGCAATCAGCCCGTCTCTTCTGGCGGGATGATCTGACACAGTTGTAGATTGCCACACTTTGAACGGCTCCGCGCTTTCCGGATCGTCCCGGAATGGCTTTCGCCGCCGTTTCTGCGTAAACAGGCGCCGGGGGCGCACTCTCGGGCCGATCGGACTGCTGCCGGCGGACGCGCACTCGTCACGGCTGGCGCCAGCTGCTATGCAGCGGCCGGACCTCCACCCCGCCGCCGTCGTGCACCACGGGGTTGGTGGCGGCGATCGCGAGTGCCGCGTCGAGGTCGGGTGCCTCGATCACGTAGAAGCCCGCCACTATCTCCGTGGAGTGGATGAACGGCGCGCCGGTTATGGCGTCGCCGCGGATGGATGTCGCCATGTCCCTCGGCGTCAGGGCGTACGCCGCGATCATCGACCCGGACTCTGCGAGCTCGTCCGAGTGCTCGTCGCAGGTCGCCGTGTCCTCAGGCGTTGCGTCCTGGGCGTGGGCGGAATCGTGAGCGTAGATGAGGACTGCGTACTGAGGCATGACCGTTCTCCTTGGGCTCGGCTGGTTGTACCTGCAGCCCTAGGTCGGAGCCGATGCCGCGGAATCGACAGATTTCCGTGGCGACTTAGGAATCGGGCCCGCCGACCGCGGCAGAGCGGCCCGGGAACGGGGCCGGCCTGCCGACAGCGCTACAGGTCGGCTGGCAGGATCGTGAAGACCCCGCCCTGTGGTGGCTTCACCGCACGGAAGTGCCTGTGATGAGCCCGTACCTCATAGAGCTGGTCATCAGGTCTGGCGCCGCCAAGAGTCGAGCAGGAACGGGAGAGGGTCAGCGCGGCGAAGCTCGACTCGCGGGCGGTCGAAGCCGAACGCGAGGACCTGCAGGCGCAACAGCGCGCCCGCGTCTTCCAGGAAGCCGCGGAACTCCCAGCCGCCGCTCCGGTCGGCCTCGGCGCCGTACACCGGCACGCCGTCGACAACTACGGCCCGTGGCGACTCGCGCCACGTTCTTCCATGCGGCTTAGCGGACTCCGGCCCGATGCCGATCCGCCTGAGTTCCGCGGCGGGAACGTCGGCTGCGGCGGCGCGGGCGGTTGGCATGCTCACTGCGATGCTGACGTACGATCTGGGTCCGCGATAGTCGAGCTGGACCGAATCGACCTTCTTCGGTTCGTCCTCGCCGCTGGTCCCGTACGCGCCGATCTTGCCCACCATGCCCTGCGGATCGATCAGCGCGATGGCCGGCAAACTCGAGTACGCAACTGACGCTGCTGCACGCATGGCGCTGCCTTCCTTCCTCGTGGCCAGCTGTCGGCGGTGTTCCGGGAACTCGTCCCCGAACAACACCTGGCGGGGAAGATAGTCCGGGCGCGGTTACCGCCCGATTGCCCAGGTGTTACCGCCGCGCCGGTGAACGGCACCCACTCAGCCGGGCCCGGCGGTGCCCGACTCCGCGGCGGCCGGGTCGGCACCAGCCACGGTCGCGGACTCGGCGTCTCTCAGCCAGGGCAGCGCTATGCACATGATCGCCGCGACGCCGACGGCCGCGGCGAACGCACCCATCGCCCACTGGCCCGACACATGCTGCACGATCAGGCCCGCGGCCAGCGGCGAGAGCGCGGCGAGCGCTGTAGCCGCCTGGATGACGGTGCTGGTGACGCGGCCGCGCATGTTCTCTGGCGCGATCCGCAGCATGGCCGCAAAGAGCGCGGCGTTCCCGGTGGGGGAAAGCACCAGCGTGATCGCGACCGGGATCGCGACCAGCGGCGACGGCAGCACGAACGCGGCCACCGCGAACAGTACCGTGGCGCTCACCGTCAGCCAGATGATCAGCTGCCACAGCGGCAGCCGGCCCTGCAGCTTCGGCGCGGCGACCGCGCCGGCGAGGCCGCCGACCGCGATCCCGGCCTGCGCCAGCCCGATCACGCCGGGCGCAACGCCGTGCTGGCGGAGCGACACCGTGATCGTGAAGATCACGCCGTTGAAAGCGAAGTTGATCAGCGGGGCCAAGAGCACCGCCGCACGCAGCAGCGGGTGCCGCCAGACTATGGCCAGCCCTTCGCCGACCTCGTG
>JASIGS010000296.1 GCA_030052355.1 Streptosporangiaceae bacterium
ACCGGCAGCAGCTCCGACACGATCCCGAAGCCCGGCAAGGCCAGGATGTACACCTCCGGGTGGCCGAAGAACCAGAACAGGTTCTGATACAGGTAGGCGCTGCCGCCGAGCTGGTCGACGAAGAAGGCCGTCTGGACCGTCCGGTCGGTGAGCATCATGTACATCCCGCCGATGAGCACCGGCGCGGCGAGCACGAACAGGAAGCTTGTGGTGAAGACGCCCCACACAAAGATCGGCAGCCGGCTCCACCGCATGCCAGGTGCCCGGTAGCAGATGACCGTGACGATCAGGTTGAAGCCGCTCATGATCATCGAGATGCCCATCAGGCCGAAGGCGAACGCGTACGCGTTCGCGCCTTCGGTGGCCTGGATGGACAGCGGCGCGTAACCGGTCCAGCCGAACGGGAACCCGCCCATCAGCAGCGACGACAGCAGGATGAGGAACGCCGCCGGCGTCAGCCAGAACGACAGCGCCTCGATCCGCGGGAACGCCACCCGCTTGGCACCGATCATGATCGGCACCAGGTAGTTCCCGAACGGCCCCGTGACGACCGAAGTCATCAGCATCATCATCATCGTGCCGTGCTCGCCGACGATCTCGATGTAGGTCGCGGAGCTGAACACGTGGTACGTAGGCGACAGCAGTTCGGTGCGGATCGCCATCGCGAGCAAGCCGGCGGTGCAGAAGTAGATGATCATGCCGACTAGGTACTGGATGCCGACGACCTTGTGGTTCAGCGTGTACTGGAAGTAGCGCGCAACCCCAGAGTGCGCCTCGGCCTCTTCCTCCTCGTGCGGGATCCGCCTGCCGATCATCTGCCGGAAGACGTCATTGAACACGCCGAGGCCAGCCACCCAGCCGACGACGAGGAACGCGTAGCCGAGCACGATCGACAGGTTGTTCTGGTCCGACGTGGGAACCTGCTGCCAGCTGCCACCGATGAAGTCGCCGAGCCAGTGCCCGAACAGGTACCCGACGACGCCGCCGACCAGCCCGGTCAGCGCATTCGGGTGCTGCCACCATGGCCGGTAACGCCGCGGCCCCGCTGGCGGCGGACCGCCAGGCTGCTGCGCCCTCGTCCGTTCTGTCTCGATCGACATCCGCTCACCTCTTTAAAGGAACGTGCGCGCCTGTGGCGACTCTGACTTGGCGGTCACGGTTGCACCGGTACCTGCGGGCCGTAGAAGCCGCCGCCGGCGCCGGTCAGGCCGAGCTTGACCAGCACCGGGCCGAGAGTCTTGATCACGGTCGGGTCGTAAGTTGTCGCGTAGGGCGGGAGCAACTTGGTGATACTGGCCAGCTGGACCTCGGTATGGTGCGCCCAGGCCGTGAAGGCCGCCGGGGTCACCACCCGCCCGTAGTTGAACATCGCGCCGTGCCACAGCCCGCATAGCTCGGCACACCGGACCACGAACGTCCCGAGCTGCAGTGGCTTGGCATAGGCGACGTTGTTTACCCCAGGGTTGGCGTCCGCCTTCACGCCGAGCTGGTAGCCCCAGAAGCTGTGAATGACGTCCAGCGACGTGACGTTGAACTGGACCTCTGCTCCCTTGGGCAGGACGAGCTGAGTGGTCTCGAACCCGCCGAACTGGGGATAGCGGTACGTCCACACCCACTGCTGGCCGATCACCTGAACGACCAGGTTCACATGGCTCGGCTTCCAGATCGGGCTCGCACCCTCTCCGCCGCCCGCGCCGGCGGGCACGATCAGCTGGTAGGTGCCGAAGCCGAACAGTGCCAGGACGAGCACCGAGGTGCCCACGATCCAGGCCACCGAGACGCGCGTGTGGCCGCGCAGCGGCACAGCGTCAGTCTCGTCACCAGGCCGGTGCCGCCAGACCACGATGGCGTAGAGGAAGTAGATCCAGATGAACAGCATGACCGGAGCGGCGCACAAGGCGAGCACAGCGATGACGAACTGCTGGCCCGCGGCCTGGTCGGTCATGCGTCCCGGCGGCAGGTGCGGGTACCAGACGAACCAGATGATCAGGTCCGCGGCCAGTGACAGGATGACCCACGGGATGAATAGCCGGAGACCGTGGTTCGGTTCGGGACGGCCGCCGCCCTGGGCTACTGGCTCTCGGCCTCCGCCGGGCCCACCTGGCTCTCGTCGCTCGCGCGGGGCTGCGGGCTGCTCTGCCGTGGCCATCTAGCCGACCACCTCCATGTTGCCGGTCATGTAGCCGATCGTCTGCATGGGTCCGCCGTTACCGTCGAGGAAACCGAGCCCGCACGGGATCTTGCACTGCCAGAAGTAGTTGCTCGCTGTGCGCGGGGACATGAAACTGAACTGCACGACCTTGTGCGGGTCGCCAGGTGTGCACGGCGAGGTAGGGCACAGCGCGCTGTTCTCGGCAAAGGTCGTCGGCGAGGCCACCGGGATATTCAGGCCGAGGTTCGGTATCGCGAACGTGTGCGCAACCGTGCACTCGCTCCACGAGTTGAGCTGAGTCACCGTCTTGCCGTTGACCTTCATCTTGTTGCCGATGGTTCCGGTGACCTTGCCCCACACCTGGTTGCGCAACGGGGTGCAGCCGTCGTAGCCGTAGATGGTCACGTTGATCCGGCTGCCCGCCGGGACCTGGAAGTTCGTCGTGTGCACCCACTTGTGCGTCTTCGGGTCCTGGATGAAATAGGTCACCCAGTCCGGATCGGTCGTTATCGTTGTCTGCGGCGCCTCCTGCATGACCACGTTGACCGGAGCGCCGGTGTCGGGCGTCACGCCGGAGCCGAAGGCGATGGAAGGCGGGCCATTGCTGGCGAGGAAGTAGTAGACGACGACGAAAGCGACCACCGCGGCTACGGCAAGGAACGCCACTATCAGTGTCGCCACCCGGAGAGGCAGAGACACCGGGCACCACCTCGATTCCCCCGACGACGCGAGGCACTGCCGCGCTCACACCCTTGGTGCCCGTGCGGTTACATCCCGCGACGTACCGGACGCGTGATGATCCGCGCTGGGCGTGATGCGACTCTGCGTGCCCCGCGAGAAAGTCTGTTGTCCCCCGTGACCGGCTCAGTTTCCGCGGCAGGCTGCCTGTCAAGCCCCCCTGCACCAGCCTGCTCGCTGCCGGTCGGCTCTATTGATGCCCACGTTACAACGGGCTGAACCGCCGGCCTGCGGGACCCCGCATCGGGCCTGATAGTACCTAGTTAAGCGTAAATATCTAGATACAAGCGGACGGGAGGCCGGGCCGAGCCCGGCGCTGCTGCCCTACCAGGCGTGCCAGGGCAGCAGCGCGGCGACCGCGACCGCCGCGAACAGCAAGGTGAGGTACGCGATCGACAGGTGGAACAGCCGCATCGGCGCGAGGGCGCCGCCGCCAGCCACCGCCGCGCGCAGCCGGTGCGCTTCCGCCAGGAACCACCCGCCGAGCACCGCCGCGCAGCCCGCGTAGATCGGGCCAGCGTACGGCGCCAGCGCCAGCGTCGCGCCCACCATCAGCCACGAGTACATGACGATCTTCCTGGCCACTACGACGGCCGGAGCCACCACCGGCAGCATCGGCACGCCGGCCGCCGCGTAGTCGTCCTTGAACTTCATGGCCAGAGCCCAGAAATGCGGTGGTGTCCACAGGAAGATGACGGCGAACAGGACAATCGCCGGCCAGGCCACGGTGCCGCGCACCGCCGCCCAGCCCACCAGCACGGGAAAGCAGCCCGCCGCACCGCCGATGACTATGTTCGACGGGGTCCGCCGCTTCAATCCCACCGTATAAACAGCGACATAGAAGACGATCGCCGCATCTGCCAGCACGGCAGCCAGCCAGTTGGCGAGCAACCCCAGGAGCAGGGTCGCCGCCACGCCCAGCGCCGCCCCGAACACGAGCGCCTCGCCCGGACGCACCGCGGTCCCGATCCTCGCAGACTCCCGGTCGCCGCCGTGGCCAGCCCGCCGCGACGACCGGGCCGCCTCGCCCGCCACCGGAGCCACCAGCGGACGCCGCTTCGTCCGCGCCATGACAGCATCGATGTCCCGGTCCAGGTAGCAATTGAGCGTGTTCGCGCACCCTGCTGCCAGTGAACCGCCGACCAGCGTCACCACCAGTACGCGGATGCCCGGCACGCCCCGCTCGGCGAGGAACATCGTGGGGACGGTGGTGACGAGCAGCAACTCCACGATTCGCGGCTTGGTGAGCAAGAACAACGCTCGGGCCACGACGCTGAGCCTGCGACGCGCAGGCTCGAGCCCGGTCGTCGCACCGGCCGGCACCTCACCGGCCAGGCGTCCGACACCGGTCAGTTGAGTCACTCGCCAGCCTCCGCGCCCGGCGTCGCGGCAGCGTCCTTTCCGTTTGTGCCCGGTGATCCGTTCCCGGCAGCGGGACTCGCCACACTAGCCGCGGTCGTGCCGGCCGAAAGCCTGAACCGGCGCGGCGGAACCCGGTTGTGCGGCAACTGGAACAAGACCAGGTACAGGATCGAGCCAATCACGATGAACAGAATCATCGGGAACGCGAAGGTCAAGTTATAACCGTGCGGCGTGTTGTCCGGCGTTACGCCGCCCGCAAGGAAGTGAACGTACAGGGGCACGACTGCCTCCAGTCACCAAGTTCCTGAACTCGTTACCTGATCCCCGGCCGCGACGGCCAGGATGACTTTCGCTGGGTCAGCAACCGGTCGAGGCCTGCCGACAGTTCCGCGGACTCTTCGTCCCGCAACCACTGCATGAGAACCGCCACCGCACCGAAGATCATCTCCGGCAGCATGCCCATCCACAACACCGCGCCCGCTAGCTGCTGGTCGTCGAGCACGGTCATGACATGATGCGCCGCGTTCGCGTAGACCGGGTAGAGCACGCCGTTGCCGAACACCAGCACCATTCCGAGCACGGTCCCCACGGCGGTTGTGCCGACGAAGATCGCGGCGCGGCGCAGCGGCGACGCGGCCGGGCTCAGCGGCCGTGACCCGATCAGCTGCAGCCAGAACAGCACTCCCGCGCCGACGTACGTCACGTGCTCCACGAACGCGACGGCCACGCTGCCGTGCGCAGCGTCCAGCAGAGCCGGGAACTGCCAGCCCACCCACACGACGTTGAACACGACCGCTGTCAGCACCGGGTACCTCAGTACCACAGGCACCCTCGCTGGCGCACCGTCCGGCCGGTGCCCGCCGCCCGGCGCGGCGGCACGGCGCCACCGGGACGGCAAGGCGCGCTGCAGCGCGAGCCAGGGCCCGCCCGCAACGATCAGCGCCGGCCCCACGAAGACCAGCAGCAGCGCCTGCATCGCGCGGACCCAGAGGTACTGGTCGGTCCAGTAGCCGATCGGGGAGACCACGGCGAGCAGCACGACCAGCAAGCCGAGATGGAACACGCCGGCCTCGCGCCTGAGCTGCCGCCGGACCGCGTCGTCCTTCTCGGCGGCGAGCACCTGCCTGAGCCCAG
>JASIGS010000030.1 GCA_030052355.1 Streptosporangiaceae bacterium
CTGGACTTGGCGACTGCTGGCCGCGGCTACTTGTGCCTGCGGCCGTGCATGAAGGTGACGGCGGTCAGCAGCCGCTTCATGTCCTTATCGGTGCGGCCGAACGAGGTCAGGTTCAGCGGCGGCTTCATCCGCTGCCTGGTGATCGCCTTCGGCCTGGCGAACTCGCGCAGGCCGTCCGCGCCGTGGATCCTGCCGAAGCCTGACTCGCCCAGGCCGCCGAACGGCAGCGATGGCACGGTGGTGAACGAGATCACCGAGTTGATCGCGGTCATCCCGCTGCGCAGCGCGCGCGCCGCCGCCATGGCTGCCTTCTTGTTGCCGGCGAACACGGTGCCGCCGAGGCCGTACCTGCTGGCATTGGCCAGCTCGACACCCTCGGCCAGGCTGGCGACCTTGGTCAGGGTGACCACCGGCCCGAACGTCTCGTCGGTGATCGCGTGGCTCTCCTCCGGCACGTCGGTGAGGACCACCGGCCCGACGTAGGGCCGCCGGATGCTGGAGATGCCGCCAACAACCGCGCGCCCGCCGCGCGCCAGCGCGTCCGCGATGTGCTCCTCGATGACCTCGGCCTGCGACGGCATGGTCATCGGGCCGTAGTTGGCCTCCCTGTCCTCGCCGGGCCTGACCCTGGTCACCCTGTCGGTTAGCTTTTCCAGGAACGTGTGGTACACGTCCTTGACCACGTAGACGCGCTCAACCCCGACGCAGGTCTGCCCGGCGTTCGACAGGGCACCCCACGCACACGCGTCGGCGGCCGCATCGAGGTCGGCATCGGCGCCCACGATGAAGGCGTCCTTCCCGCCGCACTCGGCCACGATCGGGGTCAGGTTCTGCGCGCAGGCGGCCATCACCTTGCGCGCGGTACCGGCCGAACCGGTGAAGGCGATCTTGTTGACGCCGGAGCGGGCGAGGTAGTCGCCGGTCTGGCCGAAGCCGGTGACGAGCTGGAGCACCGGCTGCTCGGGAACCACCTCGGCGAACGAGCTGACCAGCCACCCGCCGACAGCCGGGGTCAGCTCGCTGGGCTTGAAGACGACGGCGTTGCCCGCCGCCAGCGCGTAGACGATGGACCCCATCGGGGTGAACACCGGGTAGTTCCACGGCCCGATGACGCCCACCACCCCGAGCGGCTGGTACTCCAGCGTCGCGGCCTGGTTCAGGGCCACCAGGCCACTGCGAACTCGCCGCGGGCCGAGCACGCCGCGCGCGTTCCTCGCCGCCCAGTCGATGTGCACGATGGCGACCGTGACCTCCAGCTGGGCGTCGGCCAGCGGCTTGCCGGTCTCGGTGTGCACGAGCTCGGCCAGCCGGCCCATGTACCGCGTGATGTGCGACTTCCAGGCCAGCAGCCGCTGGCGGCGTCCCTGCCAGCCGAGGTCAGCCCACCACTCCGCTGCTTCGCGCGCCCGCTCGACGGCGTCATTGACGTCCTTCTCGCCGAACACCGGGAACGTGGCGATGACCTCGTCCGTCGCCGGGTTGACCGTGTCGAAGGTCTCGGTGGACCAGACATGCTCGTGGATGCCCAGCGTGGCTGCCATGACGTATACCGCCGTTCTGTACTATTTGCGCCAATCTTGGCTTCAGATGGGCCGCTATCCCCGCTCTCGTACCGGGTCAGTAAATCACTGGCGGTCCCGCATGGCGTAGACGCGGTGTCAGGCGTCTCTCTAACGTGGACGGCGCGATGACGGGCAAGGCGGTGGATGCCGCTGCAAGCCGGGTGCAGGCACCCGACGGTGCCGACGGCGCTGCGGTGGTCAGGGACCTGTTCCGCGACCACCACCTGGAACTCGTGCGGCTCGCGGTGATGATGCTCGGCGATGTCGCCGCTGCCGAGGACGTGGTGCAGGACGCCTTCAAGCGGCTGCACCGGCACTGGCGGCGGGTCCGCGAGCCGTCCAGCGGGCTCGCGTATGCGCGCTCGTGCGTGCTCAACGGCTGCCGGACTGCACACCGCCGGGCCGCCGTTGCGCGGAGGTACGCGCCCCGGCTGGCCGGCCAGGACAGCGGCCGCGACCCGGCTTCCGCCGTGGACGACGCCGCGCAGGTCGTGGCGGCGCTACGGCTGCTCACGCGTCGTCAGCGCGAAGTGATCGTGCTCCGGTACTACGCCGATCAGGACGTCGCCGAGATCGCCGAGACCCTCCGGATATCGCCCGGCGCAGTCCGCGCCGTCCTGAACCGCGCCCTAGCCGTTCTCGGCCAGGCGCTGGGGGAGGAGTGAACCAGATGACCCAGCTCGAGGAGCGGCTGCGCCGCGGCCTGAAGGACTACTCGCAGCGCATCCGCCCGGAGTCGCTGCCCGAGCTGAGCGAGCCGTCGCGGCGGCCGCGTACCCGGGCAGTCCGCTGGCTCGCGCCGGCCGCGGCGGCGCTCGCCGTCGTCGGCGTGCTCGCCGGCGTTTCGCTGGCGCGACAGCACGCGCAGCCCGCCTTTCTCAGCAACCCTGTCTCGGTCCCGGCCGGCCCTGGCACGCCGCGGTTTTACGTGACGGTCTACGAGACCTACGTCAGCGGCCGCAGCTTGCCCATCACCAAAGCCGAGGTGCTGGACTCGGCGACCGGCGCGAAACTGACCTCACTGACGGTGCCCACGCTGGTCACCCAGGGCGGCACCGACGGCGTGGACGTCACCGCGGCCGGCGATGACCGGACCTTCGTCATCTACCAGAGCGGCTCGATCAGCGTGCGTGACCGGATCACCTGGCTGTACTTGCTGCGGGTGGCCGCGAACGGCCGCTCGGCCACGCTGACCAAGATGAATGTCGACGTGCCGCGAGCGCTGGCCGTCACCGACATGGCGCTGTCGCCAGACGGCCGGATGCTTGCCATGGATGTTGAGTACTGCCCGGACCGGCGGGGCTGCCAGTACACCGGGGTAAGGGTCGTCACGATCGCGACAAGAACGGCGCGCAGCTGGACGACGACGACGAGGGGAGCGTCGTTCAACGTCTCGTGGGCCGGTAACTCCCGGGTCGCCTTCGAGTGGCAGTCGCCGCGAGGTCACGGTTACCGCCTGCTGCGAGTGACCGGCCGGGGCGGCAACGTGCTGGCGGCATCAAGACCCATTGCGTCGCCTCCGGCCGAGGCAACCGGGTACGTCCCCGTGGCGCTGGTGACGGCAAACGGCCGCATGGTGATCACCGCGATCGTCAGCTCAGCTCACGGCACCGCGACAGCGAAGATCGTCGAGCTGAACGCCAGGACGGGCAAGC
>JASIGS010000297.1 GCA_030052355.1 Streptosporangiaceae bacterium
TAGCTGGTACAGCAGGTAGAGGATCGTCTCCGACAGGTTGTCCGGGTGGATGGGGCAGCCAGGCACGCAGACGATCGGCAGCCCGGCCTTGGACCGCCAGTCCCAGCCGAGGTAGTCCGGCACGCCCATGGCGCCGGTCGGATTACCGGCCATTGCGTGGATGCCACCGTAGGTGGCGCAGGTTCCGACGGCCAGCACGGCGGTGGCCTTGGGTGCGAGCCGGTCCAGCCATTCGCTAGTGGTCATGGGCTGGCCGGTCGCCGGGTTATTGCCGAACCCGCACCAGTAACCCTCGGGCTTGATCGCCTCGTTCGGGATCGATCCCTCGACCACCAGGACGAACGGCTCCAGCTCGCCGCGGTCGGCCTTGTGCCACCACTCGATGAACGAGTCTGCTCCGGTCTCGGGGCCGCATTCGTAGTCGATCAGAGGCCAGTGCACTGCGACCTTCGGCAGGCCTGGCAGCGCGCCGAGCACTATCTCCTCGATGCTGGGCTGCGTGGCCGCGGTGAGCGCGACCGAGTCGCCGTCACAGCCAAGTCCCCCGTTCATCCAGAGAATGTGGACCACTGGCTCGGCAGTGTCAGCTTGCGGTTGGCTAGTCGCTGCGGGTGAAGTCATCTCCTGGCCACCTCCTTGGTCAGGCCAGCCGGGCGAGCCGGAGCGGAAGATCATGGACAGCCGCCACCCTCGTGATGCGCATGCTAGACCCGTGACCCGGCGCCGACAAGACGCTTGCGTCGGTTACCGGACAGAAATGTCCAGACGGGCCGTGACGGCAAGAGCGGTGACAAGCGCATTCGGCCTGGAAAATTTCCCCGAAGCGGCCGGATACGCGTAACCTTGTCCTAGCGGGGACATGGCTGACACGCCAGGCGGCCTCGCGAGTCGTCGGCATGCGGCCGACGGGGTACTGGCGCTGCGGGCAGACCCACCAGAGTTCCTGCCGAGAGGAGACACAGGTGGCTGAGCCCGTCCCGGGCCTGGCTGCGAACCCCATCGAGGTTCTGCCGGTTGTCGTGGTCTCACAGACCTTTCCGGCCCGGCCGTCGTCGATCCCAGACATCAGGGACTTCGTGCGGCGTTGCCTGGATGAGTCGCCGCTGACCGAGGAGGGAAACCGCGAGGTCGGCGAGACGGTTTACCGCGCGCTGCTGGATGCTGCCGGCGTGACGGGGTCTATCCAGGTTTCGTTCCGGATCTATCCGGAACATGTGGAAGTGGACGTCCTGCACTCCGACGCCCAGGTCCGGGCGCCGCAGCAGGGTATCCCTCAACCCGGCAAGTTCAGGTCAGCCGGACAGCCGGATCCAGCGGCAAGCGGTCCGCCATCGGCGGCGGAGGAGGCGACCGGCAGGGCTGCCGGGTCCGGGCAAGCTCGAGGTGAACCTGACGCCGGCGACCGCAGCGGCCAGGACTCGGCTTCGTTCGCGGAGTGGATGCAGAACGCGCTGCGCCGGGAGGGCCTGACCCAGGAGCAGGCCGCCCGTCAGCTCGGGGTCTCTGTCAAGACGGTCAGCCGCTGGGTAGGCGGGGCTACTCAGCCGCGGATGCGAGACCTGGCGCGGATCCGGGACCGCTTCGGCGAGGTCCCGCTGCACTTAGGTCGCGACGACGCGAGCTAGTCGTCTGGCCAGAGCTGTCCGGCAACACTGGACGTACCCCCATAACTGTCCTACGGTTCTGCCATGGTGCTCAGCGCCGGACGGTACCGGCTCGGCCCCGGCAATGGCCGGCTGCTTCTGCGCACGTTCCGTGACGGACTGGCTTCCCGGGCAGGCCACGACCTGACCATCGAGGTTGCCGTCTGGTCCGGCGAGCTGACCGTCGCTGACCAGCTGACTCCGTCCGGCCTTGATGTGCGCATCGACATGACGTCCCTAACCGTGCGGGAGGGAAGCGGCGGCATCAGCCCGCTGACAGATCGTGACCGGCGGGAGATAGCCGCGACCGCGCGTAAGGTGCTCGCCACGGAGCGCTATCCGGAAGCGCTGTTCCACGCTGAGCAGTTCGGGTCACAGTCCTCCCCGCGATCTGTGGTCGGCACGCTGACGCTCCATGGTCAGGCCCGCACCCTGCGAGTGGAGGTCGACGACGCCGGGAACGGCCAGTACCACGCCGTGGGTTCGGTGACCCAGTCCGACTACGGAATCAAGCCGTATACCGGCTTCCTGGGGGCACTGCGGGTGCGCGACGTCGTGGACTTCGTCGCCGACGTCGACATCGTCGCCAGCGGAGGGGCCGGAGGCAAGTGATGAGCCTGGACGGCGCCAAGATCCCCGTCGGCCTCGCCGGTCGCTGCGACGGCGGCTATGCGGCAAGCCTGTTCGCCGTGCGGACGGCGCCAGTCCGGGACCTGGGCGATCAGGCCGGTGCGGTCGCCGCGGCATGCCACGCGATGGCGATCCGGTTCCACCGGGGCGGGAAGCTGATCGTGTTCGGAGTCGGCGGCTCAAGCACGGATGCCCAGCACATGGCTGTCGAGTTTGTTCATCCGGTCATCGTCGGCAAGCGGGCGTTCCCGGCGATCTCCCTCACCACCGACGTCGCAACGGTCACCGGGGTCGCCGCCCGGTCCGGACTGGCTGAGGTGTTTGCCCATCAGATCCGGTACCTGGCAGCCGCCAGCGACATCGCCATCGGCATCTCCGCCGACGGCAACGACGTGAGCGTGCTCTCAGGACTCGCAACCGCTAAGGCGCTCGGGCTGCTCACCATCGCCCTTGCCGGCGGCGACGGCGGTGCGGTCGCGACGAGCGAAGCCGTCGATCACCTGCTGATGGCCCGGAGTGACGATCCGCGAGTCGTCAAGGAACTGCACGTCACGACGTACCACATCTTGTGGGAGCTGGTGCATGTCTTCTTCGAGCAGCCCGGCGTTCTGGGCCCGGGGGTACTGGCATGACTGAGAGCGTGCCAGCTGCTGCCTGTCATGCAGATGTCTGCATAACCTGCTCCGACGCCGCAGTGGAAGTCACTGTCGTGCAGATCCTGCCCGACCAGCTCGCGGTCGTGGATACCGGTCAACGCGAGGAAGAGGTGAGCGTCGCGCTCGTCTCGGCGCGGCCCGGAGACCGGATCCTTGTGCACGCCAGTGAGGCCATCGCGGTCGTCGCCAGGGCGGCGCCTAGTCAGGCGCGCGGCCAGGGATCACCGGGGCAGCGGTGAACGGGGTGGCAAGGATGCCTCAAAGCGGACCGCCAGACAGCACGCACGATCTGGCCAGCAGGGCAACCGCGGGGATGCAGTCGTTGTATCCGTTCCTCTATGCGGGCAGCGCGGATCTGGATGCGGTGCTCGATGACGTGCGGGCTTCAACGATCGCCAAGGTGACCGAAATCATCGAATTGCGGCAGCTCGTAGCGGAGCGTGATGCCGAGCGGCTTGCCCGCTGCGCGCAGCAGGCAGCGGTTGCCTTCGCTGCGGGCGGGCGCCTGTTCGCGTTCGGCAACGGCGGCAGCGCCACCGATGGCCAGCAACTGGCCACCCTGTTCCTCAACCCGGGCGGTCCCTGGCGGCCGCTGCCCGCACTGGCGCTGTCCAACGACACATCCGTCGTCACAGCGCTGTGCAACGACATCGGCGTAGACGTTGTCTTTGCCCGGCAGATCGCCGCCTTCGCTCGCAAGAACGACATCGCGGTGGGCCTGTCCACGAGCGGCAACTCGGAGAACCTGCTACGGGCCTTCGACGAGGCCAGCCGCCGGGGGATGCTGACCATCGGCCTGGCGGGCTACGAAGGCGGCAGGATGGCCGAGCTC
>JASIGS010000298.1 GCA_030052355.1 Streptosporangiaceae bacterium
ACAACCTGGCCTGCCTCGACCCGCTGGCCCTCCGCCACGACCGGCTTCTGGTTGAAGCAGGTGCCCTGGTTGGACCGGCGGAACTTGGACACCAGGTAGTCGATCCTCGTCCCGTCATCGTTGGCCACGGTCACGTAGTCCGCGCAGACCTGCTCGACCAGGCCCGCCTTCTCGGCCACGATCACGTCGCCGGCGTCGACCGCGGCACGGTACTCCATGCCGGTGCCGACCAGCGGCGCCTCGCTACGCAGCAGTGGGACGGACTGGCGCTGCATGTTCGAGCCCATGAGCGCGCGGTTGGCGTCGTCGTGCTCGAGGAACGGGATCATCGCGGTCGCGACCGACACCATCTGCCGCGGCGAGACGTCCATGTAGTCGACCTCGTCCGGCTTGATGTAGTCGACCTCGCCGCCCTTGCGGCGGACCAGCACGCGGTCCTCCGAGAACGAGCCGTCGGCGCTGATCGGCGTGTTCGCCTGGGCGACGACGTGCCTGTCCTCCTCGTCCGCGGTGAGGTAGTCGATCTGGTCGGTGACCTTGCCGTTCTTGACCTTGCGGTACGGCGTCTCGACGAAGCCGAACGCGTTGACCCGCCCGAACGAGGACAGCGAGCCGATCAGGCCGATGTTCGGACCTTCCGGCGTCTCGATGGGGCACATCCGCCCGTAGTGACTCGGGTGCACGTCGCGCACCTCGAACCCGGCACGTTCCCGGCTCAGGCCGCCAGGGCCAAGCGCGGAGAGCCTGCGCTTGTGCGTGAGACCCGCGAGCGGGTTGGTCTGGTCCATGAACTGGGAAAGCTGGCTGGTGCCGAAGAACTCCTTGATGGAGGCGACCACCGGCCGGATGTTGATCAGGGTCTGCGGCGTGATGGCCTCGACGTCCTGCGTGGTCATGCGCTCCCTGACGACCCGCTCCATGCGGGCGAGCCCGAGCCTGACCTGGTTCTGGATCAGCTCGCCGACGGTGCGCAGGCGGCGGTTGCCGAAGTGGTCGATGTCGTCGGTCTCGACCGGGATCGTCTCACCGGCGGCCGAGGTCATCTCCTCCTCGCCGACGTGCAGCCGGACGAGGTACTCGATGGTCGTGACGATGTCCTCTTCGGTCAGCGTGCCCTGGCTGATCGGGGATGCCAGGCCGAGCTTCCTGTTGACCTTGTACCGGCCAACCTTGGCGAGGTCGTACCGCTTCGGGTTGAAGTACAGGTTGTCAAGCAGGGCCTGCGCCGACTCCTTCGTCGGCGGCTCGCCGGGACGGAGCTTGCGGTAGATGTCGAGCAGCGCGTCGTCCTGCCCGGTGGTGTGGTCCTTTTCCAAGGTCGCGCGCATCGACTCGAACTGGCCGAACCGCTCGAGGATCTTGGCCTCGTCCCAGCCAAGCGCCTTGAGCAGGACAGTCACGCTCTGCTTGCGCTTGCGGTCGATACGGACGCCGACGCTGTCGCGCTTGTCTATCTCGAACTCCAGCCAGGCGCCGCGAGACGGGATCACCTTGCAGGAGTAGATGTCCTTGTCCGAGGTCTTGTCGACCTGGCGATCGAAGTAGACACCGGGCGAGCGCACGAGCTGGGACACGACGACACGCTCGGTGCCGTTGATGATGAACGTGCCCTTGGCCGACATGAGCGGGAAGTCGCCCATGAACACGGTCTGGCTCTTGATCTCGCCGGTCGAGTTGTTGATGAACTCCGCGGTGACGAACATCGGCGCGGAGAAGGTCATGTCCTTGTCCTTGCACTCCTCGGCGGAGTACTTCGGCGGCTCGAACCGGTGGTCGCGGAACGACAGGGACATGGTCCCGGTGAAGTCCTCGATGGGGCTGATCTCTTCGAAGATCTCCTCGAGGCCGGACTGCTCCGGGAGATCGTTGTGTCCCGTTTCCCGCTCGGCATCCAGCCTGGAGCGCCAGCGATCGTTGCCCAGCAGCCAGTCAAACGAATCGGTTTGCAGGGCAAGGAGGCCAGGAACCTCTAGAGGCTCATTGATGCGAGCGAAGGAAATCCGACGGGGACCAGTAGCGGTAGCTGAGGCGCTGCGCGAGGCTGCCAACAGGGGTCCTTCCGAGCTTGAAGCGGACGGTCACCGCGCGCACGCAAAACGCCCTGCGGCTACATCGCCGCTGGAGGGTTGGGAAGCCGAGAACGAGTTCGTGCAGCGCAAATTGGCAGTGTAGTCGATGGACACACCGCTGGTCAACTGTACGTCCCTATGAGATTCACGGTTGCAATGGAGCATCGCTCCTGAAAGCCAAAACGTCAAGTCCTACGCAGCGAGTGTTGCACTCCCACACCACGTGACGAAGATCACGCGTGCCGTCTAGTTTCAACTGCTGGCCAGCGGGAATCATTCCCAGTTGCGCCCGTATCTCTGCGACGACGGCTCGCGCTCGGGCGGTTCTTTTATGCGGACATGGCTGCGGGGCTGGGCGGTGATCACCGCCCAGCCCCGCAGCACGACCGGCCTGTGCAGGCAAAACGCCGTCAGGCCTGAGTAGGGCTCCCTACTTGACGGTCACCGTGGCGCCGGCGCCCTCGAGAGCGGCCTTGGCCTTGTCGGCGGTCTCCTTGTTGACGCGCTCGAGCAGCGGCTTGGGCGCGCCATCCACGAGGTCCTTGGCCTCCTTGAGCCCGAGGCTCGTCAGGGTCCTGACCTCCTTGATGACCTGGATCTTCTTGTCGCCAGCCGCCTCGAGGATGACGTCGAACTCGTCCTTCTCCTCGACTTCCTCGGCCGCAGCAGCGCCGCCGCCGCCCGGGGCGGCCTGCGCGACCGCCACCGGTGCCGCCGCCTTGACGTCGAAGGTCTCCTCGAACTGCTTCACGAAGTCCGAGAGCTCGATCAGCGTCATCTCCTTGAACGCGCTGAGCAGGTCGTCCGTGCTGAGCTTCGCCATTGTGGTGTTTCCTCTTCCGTTCTGATTCGTTACGTGTCTGTCGCCGATGGCCGCGGCCACCGGTGCGGTCCAGCCGGTGCCGGTCAGCTCTCTTCGCTGGCCGCGTCCGCCTCGGCGGGTCCAGATTCCTCGGCACCCGCTGCGCGCTTCTGCTCGAGCGCGCCGAGCAGCCTGGCCATCTGGGCAGGCAGCGCGTTGAACGTCGCTGCCGCGCCGGACAGAGATGCCTTCATCGCGCCAGCCAGCTTGGCCAGCAGCACTTCCCGCGACTCCAGGTCCGCGAGCTTGATGATCTCCGCCGGGCTCAGCGGCTTCCCGTCGAGCACGCCGCCCTTGATGACGAGCAGCGGGTTCGCCCTGGAGAAGTCGCGCAGCCCCTTGGCCGCTTCCACCACGTCGCCCTCGACGAACGCTATGGCTGACGGCCCGGTGAGCAGGCCGGTCACTTCGCCGGAAATGCCGGCCTGGTCTGCGGCGATCTTGGTCAGGGTGTTCTTGACCACCGAGTACGTGGCGTGCGGGCCAAGCACCCGGCGCAGCTCACCTAGCTGAGACACCGACAGGCCGCGGTACTCGGTGAGCACCGCGCCCGAGGAATTCTGGAAACGCTCGGTCAGCTCGGCGACGGCGGTCGCCTTGTCTGCCCTCGCCATGGGCCTCCCTTCGTGTGCCGTGCGCGCCGCCTCGCGGCGGGACACCCGGCAATGTCCTGCGTCGGCAGACCCGGCCAGAAATACGGAACGCCCCGTACGCGGGCGCACGGGGCGTGACAGGAGCGACGGCAGCTCGCGGTCGCTCGTGTTCAGCTCGGTCACCTGCGCGGGCCGCCCGCTCTCGCGGGACCTTCGGTCGCCGTGCTCCGTGGTTGACACCGAGCACGCCGACAGCCGACGGTCTTTGGCTGCTTACAGCGTACGTGGCCGGAGCTCAGACGGCCAAATCGTTTGCCGCCGCCACCCAAACGCCGCATATCGCCCTGCCATCGGGCAAGAGGCCGTGCAGGCCACTGCCTGCCGTGGCCGACTCAGCCAGGCGCCGGGCTTGCGGCCGGCCAGCCAGGCAGGCTGAGTGGCGAAGACAGGCCGGTCAGACCCCGGCCGACTCGGCCTCGAACTCCGCCGTCAGGCCCCTGGTCATGCCGGGGTCGACCGGGATCCCCGGGCCCATCGTCGTGGTGATGGCCGCCTTCTTGAGGTACCGGCCCTTCGCTGCCGCCGGCTTGAGCCTGATCACTTCGTCGATTGCTGCCGCGTAGTTCTCGATCAGGGCCCGGTCGGAGA
>JASIGS010000031.1 GCA_030052355.1 Streptosporangiaceae bacterium
GAACGGTCCGCGAAGTGTCACGTGGCAAAGTCATGATCTAATCTAAAGATTCTCTTAGGACAAACAGGGATACGGCACAAGATGTTCGCTGAAGCCGCCGCTGAGCCAAGCGACCGAGTGGCTGACGCAACTGAGTGTGAGATTGAATGCGCGTTTTGGTTTAGACGGACATTGGCACTATTTGACTTTCCGGATACCCATAAGCATGATGCACACCCAAGACGGTGCCGTGCCGCCAGCCCGTGCCCTTCCCGCCGAGGCAGTACGTCGGGTCCATGACCCTAGCGGCGGGTAGGGGCGCCGATGCGTCTTGTCATCTGCGACACCAATCGGCTTTTGTCTGAGGCGCTGGCCGCTGCCCTTGAGACCTTCGGATGCGAGGTGCTGGCGACAACCGCCAGCGCCGACGACGTCATCGAGGCGGTGGTCAGGCTACGACCCGACGTTTGCGTTCTCGATCTTCATCTTCCCGAGCCGCAGAACGGCCTCAAAGCCGTGCGAGAGCTCCGCTGCTATTGCCCAGATACGGCGGTGCTGGTGGTCTCGGATATCCACGACCACGCCGCATGGTCGCAGTTGCAGCGGTCAGGCGTATCCGGGCACCTCGGTAAGGACCGGAGCGTCTGCCAGATTGCCGATGCGCTGCGCGTGATCGCTGGCGGCGGGCGGGTGTTCGACACCGTGCCGCCCCGGGAAGCACTGCGGCGCAGGACGTCCGTCGCCCTCACTCCAAGGGAGGCCGAACTAGTACGCCGGATCGTCGCAGGCCAGAGCACGCGGCAGATGGCCCGCGAGATGAACATCTCGATCAGCACCCTGCGCACATACGTCAAGAACGTCCTGGCCAAACTCGGCGCGCACAGCCGGCTCGAGGCCGCGGCCGTCGCCACCCGGCTGAATCTGACGGCCACGAACCCCGCGAGCACGTCGCCATACCGGCACGAGCCTTGACCCCTCCATTCAGCGTAGCGGCGTCAGTGCACGTGGAGGTTCCTGTGGTCAGGTCCAGCGAGCAAGCTCCACCCATGAAGGTCAGGCTGCTCATTCTCGTCCAGGAACGAACGTTCGCCGATGCCCTGTCGACCCGGCTGGAAGCCGAGCCGGACGTGGAGGTGGTCGCCGCGTTGCACTGGCGGCGTCCGTCGTCGCGCATGTTCGCGGGGAGCCCGGCCAATGTGGCTCTGATCGACGGCGATCTTCCCGACGATGCCGCGTTCCGCCTGTGCGAGGAATTGTCCCAGCTCGGGTCGGCGCCCGGCGTGATCCTTCTCAGCAGCTTCTCAGAGCCCATTCGCATTGTGCGCGCGATCAGGTCCGGCGCCGCCGGGTGGGTCCGCAAGGACGAGTCCCTGGACTTCCTGCTGCAGGTGATCCGCGGTGTGGCCCGAGGCGAGACCTGGCTGCCTCCAGGGCAGACCGGCGAGGTCCTGCGACTACTGCTGCGGGGGTCTGCTCCGGAACAGGATGGGAGCTCCGCGTTGCTCGCGACGCTTACTCCGCGCCAGCGCGAGGTCCTGGCTTGGCTCGCCGAGGGCGCCGACCGGTGCGACGTGGCCAGGCACCTGCAAGTGTCGCCGAACACGGTCCGGACCCATGTGCAGAACCTGATGGCCAAGCTCGGCGTGCACTCGGCGCTCGAAGCCGTTGCCCTGACGCGCCCGGAGCTGGGCGGTCAGCTGACAGGGCCCGGCAGCCTGCTGCGATCGGAAGCACGATGAGCCAGCAGATACCGTTCACCGACGTAGCCGCGATGGCACAGGATGTCCGCGCCGACGTCGAGCAGGCGTGGGGCGAGCTGCTCAGCTCGGGCAGGTTCATCGGCGGTGAGGCAGTCGAGGCCTTCGAACAGGCGTGGGCGTCTTACTGCGGAGTGCCGCACGCAGTCGGCGTGGGCAACGGGACTGATGCCCTGACGCTTGTGCTCCAGGCGCTCCGCATCGGCGGCGACGAGGTCATCGTCCCCGCCAACACCTTCGTAGCGACCGCGGAGGCCGTCGTCCTCGCCGGTGCCAGGCCGGTGTTCGCGGATGTGAGCCCAGATACCCTGCTGCTCACGCCAGGGCAGCTGGCGGCGGCCATAACGCCCAGGACAGCCGCCGTCATCGTGGTCCACCTGTACGGGCAGATGCCCGACATGGACGGGCTCAGCAAGATCGCCGACCGGGCGGGCATCGTGCTCATCGAGGATGCGGCACAAGCTCACGGCGCGGACTGGCACGGCCGACCGGCCGGGTCCATCGGCCGTGCTGGCTGCTTTAGCTTCTATCCGGCCAAGAATCTCGGTGCGTTTGGCGATGCGGGCGCCGTGGTCACCGCCGATGCCCACCTGGCGGGCCGGCTCTGGAGTCTGCGCGATCACGGTCGCTCGCTGCATTCCCGGTACGACCACGAGCTGGTCGGCACCAACAGCCGCCTCGACGCGCTGCAGGCCGTGGTGCTGGCCGCCAAGCTGCCCAGGCTCGATGCCTGGACCGATGCACGCCGGTCGATCGCCGCCCGGTATCGAGACGCCCTCAGCGACAGCCCGGTCCGCATGGTCGCCGAGGAGCCGGGATCCCGCGGCGCCTACCACCTGGCCGTCGCGCGTGCGCCCGATCGTGCGGCGGTGCGCAGCCACCTCGCGGCCGCGGGGATAGAGACCCAGCTTCACTATCCGACCCCCTGCCACCTGCAGGGCCCGTACCGGCGGCTGGCAACCGAGCCGCTTCCGGTCGCTGAGGAGAGCGCTGCCGAGATCCTCTCCCTGCCGATGTTCCCGCACATGACCGAGGACCAGGTGGTCCGAGTCTGTGAAGCCGTCCGCGAGGCGCCACTGGGCGAGCAGTTCTCGGCATCCTATCCGCGCCGAATGCACGCCTGACTTTTCAGCGTCCGCCAACTCGTATGCTCGCCATTTTGGCCACGCCGCTCTTTTGTCATGGCCTGCCATTCAAATTGGATTTTGACTGATCACTTACCCCCAGCTGTACTGGCACCGCTACGTCAGATGGCGGCTGTGCGCCGGCTGGTCCACGGCTAGCTTTGGTGCGTGCTCATGATCGCCGAATTTGGGTGAGCAGACCATTTCTACATGTAGCACCAGAAAAAACGGAGTCTGATGACCCTTTTGGAAAGAGGCCGGGCTCGTCGCCGCCCCGAGCAAGGCCCAGCGCGCAGGCTTGGCCGCGAAGCCGCTATCCGCGGCATGGACATCGCGGTGTCGCTCGCTGCGATGCTGATTCTGGCGCCACTGTTGGCCGCGTTGTGGCTGCTGGTCAGGTCGACCTCGGCCGGCCCTGGCGTCTTCCGCCAGGAGCGGATCGGCCGCGGCATGCGCCGGTTCCGAGTGCTGAAGCTGCGCACTATGTACGACTGCCAGAGTGACCAGATCCACCGGGACTACGTGGCCGGCTTGCTAGACGGCGACAGGGCTGCTCACGGGCCGCGCGGACTGCTCAAGTTGGAGGCCGATCCCCGGATCACCCGGGTCGGCAGGTGGCTGCGCCGGACGAGTCTGGACGAGCTCCCGCAGCTGCTCAACGTGCTGAGGGGAGAAATGTCACTGGTGGGACCGCGCCCGGCGCTCCCGTGGGAGGCAGAGATGTGGCCCTCGGTCTACCCGCTGTACAGCCGGCGGTTCGACGTCAGACCCGGGATAACCGGTCTCTGGCAGGTGAGCGGAAGGAGCAAGCTGTCGGTGCAGCGATGGCTTGAACTTGACCTCGAGTATGTGCGGCGCCGCAGCTTGGGCCTCGACCTGCAGATACTCGTACGGACGCTGCCGGCTGTCTTCCGCGGCGGTGCATCGTGACATCCGGCGCTGCCACGACGACGGTGCTGCTTGTCGGCAAGGGCCCCTCCGCCCGGACGGCGCTGGAGTCGCTGGCCGGGAAGTTCACGGTCGTCGGCGTGATCAGGAATGTCCGCCAGCGCGACGGCCAGGAAGACGAGGTGCAGCGCTGCGCCCGTGGTCTCGGCGTGCCGGTCCTCACCGATACCAGCCTGGGCGGACTCGAGCGTGCCCTGGCCGAGCGCCGTCCCGACTGCACGGTGATCTCGTCATACGACCGGATACTGGGCGCGTCTCTGCTGACTCGCTGCCGGTTCGTCAACGTGCACTACTCGATCTTGCCGCGCTACAGAGGCCTTGCCGCGGTGCAGTGGGGGATCATCAATGGCGAACCCGAGCTCGGAATTACGGTTCACGTGATCACTCCCGGCCTGGATGCGGGCAATATCCTTTATCAGGAGAAAGTAAAGGTCGACCCGCATCACACGGCTGCCGACGTCTACGGAGAACTCAACGAGATCCAGCGCCGAATTCTCGGAGATACCGTAGCTCGGCACCTCGACGGCTACGGCGGAGTCCCGCAGGACGCATCGGCGGCGAGCTACGCGTGCGGGCGGATGCCTGAGGACAGCAACATTGACTGGTCCAGTCCCACCCACCGCATCTACGGACAGATTCGCGCTTTCCACGATTCGCTCTCGATCCCTTACCCGCACGCTTATAGCTACCTGGGAACGTGCCGGATCTCGATCACAAAGGCCGCGCCAGCCTCGGATGCCCCGCCATGGGCCGGGCGCGTCCCGGGGCGCGTCGTCGGCCGGTCAAGCTCGGATGGGCACGTGGACGTCCTGACCGGCGACGGGGTGCTCCGGATTCACGAGGTAATGACCGACGACGGCGTCGTGCGCCCGGCCTCGGCCGTCATCAGGTCAACCAAAGACACGCTGGGGCTGCGGACCGAGGAGCTGCTGGAGCGCGTCGAGGCCCTGTCGCGGCAGGTCGAGGAGCTTCGGGCGCGCCGCAGTGCCGCCGCGCAGCCCGACGGCCCCCGCGTCCTGGCGTAACGAACGCGGAAGGTGATGACTATGAGAGTCCTGATCATCGGTGGCGGCGCCCGCGAGCACGCGCTGGCCTGGAAGCTCGCTCAGTCCCCGGCACTTGACCGGCTCTACGTGGCACCCGGCAATGCCGGCACGGAGGGCATTGCCGAGAACGTCCCGGTGAAGACCACCGACATCAAGGGGCTCGTCGCCTTCGCCAGATCGCAGAACATCGCGCTGACCGTGGCCGGGCCAGATGACGCGCTGGCGCTCGGCGTGGTAGATGCCTTCCGGCAAGAAGGCCTGGCAGTCTACGGACCCACCCGCGCCGCGGCACGCATCGAAACCTCAAAGATCTTCGGCAAGGAGCTCATGGCAGCCCGGCGCATCCCGACGGCACGCTACGAAGCCTTCACCGATCTCGACCAGGCCAGGAAGTACGTCCGGTCTCAGCGCTTCCCGCTTGTCATCAAGGCCGACGGTCCCGCGTTCAGCAGGGGTACTTACGTGACCAGCGACCTGGCCGAGGCTGACCACGCGCTGGAACTGATCATGGCAGAAAAGATCTACGGCGAGTCGGGCAGTTCCGTTGTCGTCGAGGATTACCTGGCCGGCCAGGAGGTCTCGGTCCACGCCTTCTGCGACGGGCGGGGCGCCGTCCTTTTCCCGCCTGCCCAGGACCATAAGCGGATCGGTACCGGCGACATCGGCCCGAACACGGGCGGAATGGGGGCCTACGCCCCTGCTCCGTGGCTCGATCATGACCTGCTGGCCAGGACCCGGACCCAGATCATCGACCCGATACTCGCGGAACTGGCCTCTCGGTCCTGTCCGTTCACGGGCACGCTGTATCCGGGGACGATCGTCGATGCCGGGGAGATACGGGTACTGGAGTTCAACGCCCGATTCGGCGATCCCGAGACACAGGTGTATATGCGGCTGCTCGAGTCTGACCTCCTGAACATTCTGAACACCTGCGCTCATGGGGCGCCGCTTGGCGAGGGGATCATCTGGAGCACCAAGACCGCGGTTACGGTCGTGCTTGCCTCCGATGGCTATCCGGGCAGGTACGAGACGGGCCTGCCTATCACCGGCGTGGAGGCAGCCGAGGCGCTTCCCGACATCGTCGTCTTCCACGCTGGCACGCAGCGTTCGGGCGGCGATCTTGTCACGTCGGGTGGGCGGGTCCTGTCTGTAACGGCCGTGGCGGGCAGCCTGGCCGAGGCTCAGAAGAAGGCCTACGCCGCCGTCAAGCTCATCGGTTTCGAAGGCATGTACTACCGCACCGACATCGGCGACAAGGCACTGCGATAGCTGCCGGCGCGAGCCTGCCCGGTGAGCCCGCGGATCACGTCGAGGTACGCGACCGACTGCCGCTCCCACGCCAGCTCCGCCTGGACTCGCTCGCGCCCGACGGTGCCCAGCGCGGCCCGGCGGGAAGCGTCGCCTAGCAGGCCGACAACCCGCCGAGCGTAGCCCGGCACGTCGGCCGGCGCGGCGAGCTCCGAGGCGCCCGCACCCATGGCCCGCGTCTCCCGCACGTCGAAGGCGACGAACGGCAGCCCGAAGGCCATGTACTCGAGGATCTTGACTGGCGAAATCTCGTCCTGCATTGCGGTGTCAAGGCCGAGATCAGCGCTCGCGAGATAGCTGAATACCTGAGCTTCTGGCAGCCATCCGGGAAGCTCCACCCAGGCTTGCAGGCCCAGCCTGACAGTCTCGGCCCGCGTTTCGTCAAGGCACTCACCGTCACCGAGGATCGCGAAGCCGCACTCCGTGAACCCAAGGTCCCGCACGACGTGTTCTATGCAGCGCAGCAGCAGGTCAAGGCGGTCCTGACGGCCCATCTTGCCGATCCAGCAGCACAAGTACTTGTGCCTGCCACGCAGGGCGGGGTTGGCCACCGCCGCCTGGACCCTGCTAAGCACCGGACCGTTGCCCACGACCGTGACGTGCTCCGGGTCGGCGCCTGCCTCGATCATGCGTCTGCGAGCGGTCTCGTTGGTGCACAGGGTGTGGTGAGCGACGCGCTGAGTGCGCCGCTCGAGCCACCACAGACCTGATGTGACCGCGCGCCCGGGCTCGCCGTATTTGGCGGCGAAGAGCTCGGGCATGAGATCACGCTGCTCGGATACGACCTTCACGCCTAGCGCACGCAAAATCCAGCCGAGCGCGAAGTAGATATCGGGAGGCTGGCAAAACTGCACAACGTCTATCTGGTCGCGAGACCGGGCTGCCAGGCTCAGAACGGCTGCCTGGAAGAGTGAGGTCCCGTACTCCCTGACGTACCCGGCTTTTCCGCGAGGCTCGGCGGGCGGCGGGTACTCGAGCAGGTCTATGCCAGGCATCCTCAGGTAGACGGCATTCGCCGGATCCCTGCGGGTCACCACGGACAGGCGGTAACCGTTCGCGACGAGGTCGGCGACCTGCTTGCGAACTCTGTGGTCAATCCCGGCCGGAAGGTTCTCCACCACAATGAGGACATGCCCGGGACGACCCGGAACAGGGACCGCCGGCTCGCTGGTCTCCGGGTCCCTTTTCACCGGGCGGGCGGCTGACCCCGTGCGCCGCCAGCCAGCGACCCGCGGCGACTGTAGCCCCATGACGGCTCCTGATTCGCGCTGCTGCAGTTACGGCGGTGCGCGCGCGGCGTGCCCGCAGTCGAAATACCGCTCCAAACGCTAACGCGAGTCCGTTATGGGGACATCCCCCGTAATCCGTAGCCTGGCTCAGCTACATGAGGCTGGCGGGGGGCCCGGTCCGGGAGCAATTGTCTGAAGCATGACAGCGCAGCACGAGGCCATTATCGGCGTGACGACTCAGACCACGGATGACATCACGGTCCGCGGCTATACGCCGGAGAACGCGCAGGCTTGGGAGGATCTCGTGGCGCGGTCGTGCAACGGCACGTTCCTGCACACGCGGCGGTTTCT
>JASIGS010000299.1 GCA_030052355.1 Streptosporangiaceae bacterium
CATCTCCTGCACCGACGGCGGGCCGGCTGATCCTGCTGCCGACTCGGCCCGGGACCGGCGGGCCAGCAGCACCATGAGGACGAGGACGACCAGCACGGCGAGCGCCAGCAGCGACACCGCCAGCCCCGCCGCGAGCCCGGGCGGGTTGTAGGCCCACGTGACGACGCCCTGGCCAGCCGGCACATCGACGGACTGCACGAGGCCGTCCCGGTGCACGGCGAGGGTCGTCGTGCCGCCGGACTGGGGGTGCCAGGCGGCGCTCCAGCCAGGAATCGCGTCGACCGCGCGCACGAGCCGTACCCCGTGCGGCGAGCTGACGGTAGCGGAGACCGGGTCGTCCGCCGGGCCGCTCACGCCGGTGACGGACGCGCCCGCGGTCGATCCCCCGGGCAGCGGCTGCAGGGACAGGGCGCCGGAAGCGGCGTGGTCGACGAACACCGCGAACGGGCCGTCCTCGCGGGCGAAAGTCCACTGCGGCGGCACCAGCGCGTCCTGGAGCTGGCCGTCGGCCACGAAGGCGGCTCCGCCCGGTTCCACGACCGACGGCGGGCCGAGCGTGGACGGCCTGGCACCGGCCCGCCCGATGACGGCGACGCTCGACACCGGGACGTGCGGCGTGATCTCCAGCGTTGCGGCGCTGGCCGCGCTGGCCCGGAACCAGACCACACGGCCGGCCGGGGTTTCCAGGCCGAGCTGCATCCCGCTCGCGGCGTCCTGCCGCGCATCCGAATCCGGCACCTCGATCCGCCCGACGGACAGCGGCGCGCCAAAGTACCAGGTGCTGTCGTGACCAGCGGCGATGTGACGGGTGCCAGTCCCCGCCGGTCCGGGGGATACAGAGCCGCCAGCCTGCGGCGTCACCAGGTACGCCCTGACGGTCAGCAGGATCGACGTGTTGAGCGTGCCAAGTACCCCGTCGGAGACCGCGCCCGGCGAGAGCACGTCCTGTCCCTCGCTCCTGACCGCGTGCGAACCCGTGGCCACGGCGTACCGCCCGTCCACGATCGACGAATATCCCTGCACGGACGGCGTGGCGCTCACCGCGTTCTGGTCGGGCGAGCCGAGCAGCGGCAGGTCGTTGCCGTCGATCAGGCCGGGGTCGTAGATCGCGAAGCGGCCGCCGTAGCCAAGGGCGGATATCGGCCGCAGCGGCCCCGTGTTCGAGGTGCTGACCTGGCTGGCGGTCGCGGTGCTGGTCACCTGCCCGCCGGAGGACGCGGGACTGCCGGATCCTGAACCCTGGCTGGGGGCGACAGCGACGACCGCGAGTACCGAGAAAACGACGATGTCCGTCACGACGAACGCGGCCAGCACCCGGCTCCACAGCCTGGCGCTCAGCCGCCGGCCGAAGATCACGAACGCGATCGCTGCCGCGCCGATCAGGGCGTACGGCACCAGCCACGGACCGAGACTGCTCGCGAGGGCGGCCGCGTCCGTCGTGACGCCGAGCCATCGCAGCAGGCTCGTTCCCCAAATCAGGGCGATGATGACAACGCAGATCATGGCGCCAGGTGCGAGCACACCGAGCGCGGTTTCCCTGTCGAAGCGCCGGACCCTGCCGGTGCGGCCGGCCCGTTCCTCCTGGCTGCGCTCACCGAACGGCTTGTCGGCCCAGTAGGCGAGCAGAACAGCGAGGGCGAGGTCAGCCACCATGATGCTGCGGCTTTGGAGCCGCTGGTTTCCGAACAACGGCACGTGCACGAGCAGATGCCCGAGCGGCGTGTTCCCGCCGAGCGCGAACACGATGCCGACGACCGCCATGATGTGCCACACGGCCCATTCCTGCGGCCGCGGCCGCAGGCGCAGGCGGCCAGCCATGATGAGGGCGGCGACCAGGGGCAGGACGCCAACGTAGCTCGTGACCTCGGCCAGGTTGTAGCTGGAGATGAAGGCCGGCTGGCTGAACGATCCCGAGCCGCCGAGCAGGTCTGGGACCAGGCCGAGGAGCAGCCAGCGCGCCGGCAGCGACCCGGAGTCGAACAAGGCAAACGAGTTGGCAGCCCGCTGGGAGGTGGCGACCGCGTCCAGGCCGGGCAGCAACTGGACGGCGCCGAGGCACGCGCCGAGGACAAGGCCGCCGACCACGCGGAACGCGGCCGGGCGCCAGCGGCGCCGGAGCCGGATGATCCGCCAGGCCCCGTAGACGGCGACCACCAGGGCGGCGTCGTCGATGGCGCGCGGCTCACCCGCCAGCACGGTCATCCCGAACGACGCGGCGAGCACGCAGACCCAGCCAAGCCGGTAGGACACACGGCCCTTCCCGGCGTCTTCGCGCGCGCCTGCAGGCCCCGTGTCCGCTGTCAGCCGCAGTATGGCCAGCAGTTCGATGGGCACCCAGCTCATGCCCGCTACCAGCCCGTAGTGGCCGATCTGGGCGGGCATTCCGCCGGCGAACGCGAACGCCATCGCGCCGAGGAAGCTGGCCAGGCTCCGCAGCCGCAGGGCGCGCAGGAAGCCGAACATGCCGAGTCCGGCGACCACCCAGGTGATGATCAGGTTCAGCGCCCACGCGGCGGTCCCCGGCAGGATCACGAACAGCAGGGTCAGCGGGTAAGCGGCACCGGCGTTCCAGCCGGCGAGCAGCGGCGCGCCGCTCCAGATGTAGGGGTCGTACACCGGCAGGTGCCCGGCCCGGATCTGGCGGCCAACGAGCACGCGGAGCGGGTAGTTCTGGGTGAGATCGTCACCCGGTACGACCGAGTGGCCGAGCAATGCCGGCACGCCGTAGACCAGTACGGGGAGCACTAGCAGGACGACTATGGCCACGACGTCGCCGCGGCGCAGGCCCCTCAGGGAAGGGAACGTGCGACCGCCGGATCTCGGCTCTGCCAGGTCAACGGCCGCCTGGGCGCGGCCGTGCCGTTCCGGGGACCTCAGCACGGTCGCGGCGACCGCGCAGCCAGCCCTCTCGGCCACACTGGCGTCTGCAGCGCCGGGCGACTCGACGTCATGCTGCCTCTCTCGGGGAGCCAGTTACGCCGGCGGCGCTCGGCTCATCGAACTCGAACGAACCCTACCTGGCCACGCAGAGTGCCGTAGAGCACACAGTGGCGTTCGGTCACCCTGTGCCGTAGACGACACTGTTCGCAGCGGACGCTGTTCGCAGCGGACGCTGTTCGCAGCGGACGCTGTGCCGTAGGTCACGGGGGCCCGTACCAGCCGGCGCCGGTACAGGTAAAATCTGACGTTGACGTCAAGATTAGGAACGTGCTTCGCTTGGCGCAAATTCGCAGTGCGCAGCGCAAAGTAAGGAACGCCCATGACAGCTGCCGTGGACCACGGCCCTAGGGCTCGCCCTGAGAAGGCGGCGGGACCGCGGGCCGGCGGCGAGCAACTGCTCGGCATTGGCGCCGCCGCTGCCCGGGCCGGCGTGTCCGAGCGCGCGCTGCGCTACTACCAGCAACTCGGCCTCCTGACGCCGTGCGCCAGCACGCCAGGCGGCATGCGCCGCTATTCCGAGGCCGACCTTGCGCGGGTGGCACGCATCCGGCAGCTGCAGACCTTGCTCGGCCTTAACCTAGACGAGATCGCCATCGTGCTGCGCAACGAGGACAGGATGGCAGCGATCCGGAACGCCTACCACGACGAGCACGCCACCGACGCCGTGCGGCGCGACCTTGCCGCCGAGAGCCTGCGGCTCCAGCAGGAGCTCAGGGCGACGGTGCAGGCCAAGCGCGAAGCGATAGAGAGCTTCCTCGCCGATCTCGACGAGCGCATCGGCCGCATCCGGGACTTCCTGGACCGCGAAGCGGGGCAGGCGACCCCTGCAGAGGAGGTTTGACGTGCCGGCACAGTCGACGACCGTGGCAGCCGCCTCGAAGGCGGCGCCAAGCCGCCGCCTCGAGGTCAGCGAGCCGTACGCGCCGTCGCTCGGCGGCGGGGCTCCAGCGCAAGGCCGGGTGCTCGGACCGCAGGGCCGCCAGACGGTCCGCAGGCTGCTTGAGGCCGGCCTCGCCGAGTTCGACGAGCGCGGGTTCCAGGACGTCACCGTCGATGACGTCGTGCGCCGGGCCAAGACCTCACACGGCACGTTTTACCTCTACTTCGCCAGCAAGGACGACCTGTTCCGGACGCTGCTCCGGGATGCGCTCGCTGGCATGGAGCAGATAACGGACGAGTTCCCGGTGGTAACCGCCAACGAGCGGGGCAGGGCCGCGCTCCGGAACTGGGTCAGCCGGTTCTGCGACACCTACCAGTCACATGCCACGGTGATCCGGATCCTCAGCCAGGCCGATGTCGTCGGCGAGGAGGTCTACGGCGACGGACTGCAGGTGCTGTTCCGCCTCGCCGAGGCCATCACCCAGGGCATGACCGTCGGCACAGCCGCCAGCACCGCGAGCGCAGCGAGCCAGGCCAGCACCACGAGCGCAGCGAGCCAGGCCAGCACCACGAGCGCAGCGAGCCAGGCCAGCACCACGAGCGCAGCGAGCGAAACCGACACCGCGAGCGCAGCGAGCCAGGCCAGCACCGCGAGCGCTGCCGGCGGGGCCGACGGCCCCGGCGCTGGCGACGGCGAACTACTCGGGCATGCCGAGCTCACCGCGGTGGCCTGCCTCATGATGCTGGAGCGCATCAACTACCTCATGGCGGTCGACGTCCAGCTGCCCAGGGAAGAGATGATCGACCGGCTTGCCGCGATCACCTACGCGGCCTTCAACCCGGCCGGCACTTCCTAACCGGCCAACTCGCCCGGCCGAGCCTGGCGCCGGGGCTTCCGCTGT
>JASIGS010000300.1 GCA_030052355.1 Streptosporangiaceae bacterium
CCCGGCGCCTGGCCACCCCGGCCAGCCCGGCCGCCTCGAGCATCTCATCGGCCCGCCGCCCGGGCAGGCCCTGCGAGCGGGCCAGCCACAGCAGGTGCCCGCGGGCGGACCGGCCCGGCTGCAGCGCCGAGGCATCCAGCAGCGACCCCAGCACCCGCAGCGGCTCAGCAAAGCTGGCATACGGTCTCCCGCACACCAGCGCCCGCCCGGCATCGGGACGATCCAGCCCCACGATCACCCGCATCGTGGTCGACTTGCCCGCCCCGTTCGGCCCCACGAACCCGGTCACCACCCCCGGCCGCACCGTGAACGACATCCCATCCAGCGCCACCGCCCGCCCGAACCGCTTCACCAACCCGGCAACCTCGATCGTCGCCTCGCTCATCTGCCCGCCCTTCCATGTCGGCTCCGCCGTAGTTCTACGCCTGCGGCGGTGTCGGCACGGTGTCGGTCGCTGACACCGTGCTGACACCTGTGACCTGGCACGATCTCCTTCAGGTCACGTAGCCTCGCCGTGGGCGGGAAGGGATAGCGGACAGACCATGAGAGTGCTGATAGCCGAGGACTTCGAGGTCCTGGCGCGGTCGATCGAGACCGGTCTGCGGCGCGAAGGCATGGCCGTCGACGTCGTCCTGGACGGGAACGACGCGCTCGAGCACCTCGCGGTGACCCGCTACGACGTTCTGGTGCTTGACCGGGACCTGCCGGGGGTGCACGGCGATGAGATCTGCCGCCAGCTCGCGGCCGGGCAGTCGGCCAGCCGCATCCTGATGCTGACCGCGGCCAGCACTGTGGCGGACCGGGTAGAAGGCCTGGGCCTTGGTGCCGACGACTACCTGGCCAAGCCGTTCGACTTCGCCGAGCTGGTGGCGCGGATCCGGACGCTCGGCCGCCGCACAACGGCGCCGCTGCCGCCAACCCTGGAAGCCTGCGACGTGACAGTCGACCCGAGCCGCCGGGTGGCGTTCCGTGCCGGGCGGCGCCTGGACCTCAGCCCGAAGGAATTCGCGGTGCTCGAGTGCCTGCTGGCCGGCGGGGGCCGCGTCGTCCCGGCCGAAGAGCTGCTTGAGCGCGTCTGGGACGAGGCAGCGGACCCGTTCACCACCGCGGTGAAGACGACCATCCGGCGGCTCCGGGCGAAGCTCGGCGACCCGCCCGTCATCCACACCGTCCGCGAGGGCGGCTACCGGATCGGAGAAGCATGATGGCGCTCCCGGAGACGGTCAGGTCAGCCATCCGGCTGCCGCGGCGCAGCCTGCGGGCTCAGCTCGCGCTGCTGTTTGCCGCGCTGTTCTGCATCGCCGCGGCGTTGGTGGGTGCGGCCGCGGTGATCTTCAAGCCGGATTTCCTCTATCACAGCAGCAGCCAGGCGAGCCCGAATCCGCCGACTCAGCACCCGGTCTTGCACCAGTCTGCGCCGCAGTCGTTCATCGGCGACGTTGCCTATCACATCGCCAACAACATCGGCGGCGACGTCGCCGCCGCGGTCATGGTCGTGCTCGCCGTCGGGGTCGGCTGGCTGCTCGCCGGGTGGCTGCTGAAGCCGCTGCGCGCGATCATTGCCGCCTCGCGCGCCATCTCCGCGAGCAACTTGAGCCAGCGCCTGGCCCTGGAAGGCCCGGCCGACGAGTTCAGGGAACTCGGCGACACGCTCGACGCTCTCTTTGGGCGGCTGGAAGCGTCGTTCCAGGCTCAGCGGCATTTCGTCGCGAACGCGTCGCACGAGCTGCGCACCCCGCTCGCGGCCGGCCGCACGCTGCTCCAGGTGACGCTCGCCGACCCGGACGCCAGCACCGAGACGCTGCGGACCACCTGCGAGCAGCTGCTGAGTCTCGGTGACCAGCAGGAACGTCTGATCGAAGGCTTGCTCACGCTGGCCAGCAGTGAGCGCGGCATCGAGCGGTGGGCGGCGTTCGATCTCGCCGACGTAGCCGCGAAGGCCATCGGAGACCACGGTGAGCAGGCCGATCGCCGGCGCGTCGAAGTCGGCGCCGACCTGAGCGCGGCTCCGGCCACCGGCGATCAGACCCTGGCCGAGTGCCTGGTGTCGAACCTGGTGGACAACGCGATCCGGCACAACGTTGACGGTGGCGTGGTCGAGATCTCGACCGGGATCGCCGATGGGCGTGCCGTCGTCTGCGTGACGAACACCGGGCCGCTTGTCCCGCTCGGTGAGGTAGACCGGCTGTTCCAGCCGTTCCAGCGGCTCGGTGCCGAGCGGGTCAGGCCAGCCGCGGGGCACGGCCTCGGCCTTGCCATCGTCGGCGCGATCGCCGGCGTGCACGGCGCCACGGTCACCGCGCAGGCCCGTCCAGAAGGCGGCTTGCGCATCGAGGTGAGCTTTCCTTGATCGCATCGCGTGCGGCGAACGGCAACCAAGGGGCGATCGAAGCGAACTAATAACGCAAAACAGCACACGCTCAGTTCGTGGGTGTGAAGTTCTGACGCCTATTGCCGTCAGAACTCCGCACCCACGACCGCGACGAAGATCAACTTTGCCGGGCTAGCTGCTCTTCCAGCTCGCCAAGCACCCGGTAGCAGGGGAGCACGCTCGCGACGCTCGCGTTCGGCTCGCGGCCCTCGCGGATCGCCGCGACGAACTCGCGGTCCTGCAGTTCGATGCCGTTGGTGGACACATCAACCTTCGACACGTCGACCGGTTCCTCCTTGCCGGTCACCAGGTCGTCGTAGCGGGCTATGTAGGTGCCGTTGTCGCAGATGTAGCGGAAGAACGTGCCGAGCGGCCCGTCGTTGTTGAAGCTCAGCGACAGCGTGCAGATCCGGCCGGCCGGCGTGCGCAACTGGATGGACATGTCCATGGCGATGCCGAGCTCGGGGTTGATCGGCCCCTGCACGGCGTTGGCGATCTGAATGTCCTCGCCGGTCTGGTACCCGAACAGGTCAACGGTGTGGGCCGGGTGGTGCCAGAGCAGGTGGTCGGTCCAGCTGCGTGGCTGGCCGAGTGCGTTCATGTTCGTCCGGCGGAAGAAGTATGTCTGCACGTCCATCTGCTGGATCGAGAGCTCACCCGCGGCGATACGGCGGTGGATCCACTGGTGCGACGGGTTGAACCGGCGGGTGTGGCCGACCATGCAGACCAGGCCGGTCTCCTTCTGCACCCGGTCGACCTGCTGTGCGTCCGCCCAGCTGTCGGCGAGCGGGATCTCCACCTGGACGTGCTTGCCCGCGCGCATGGTCGCTATGGACTGCTGCGCGTGCAGCTGGGTCGGGGTGGCGAGGATGACGGCGTCCACGTCGTCGCTGGCAAGTACCTCGTCCAGGTCGGTCGTGGCGTGGGCGACGTCGTACTTGCGTGCGACCTGCTCGGCCTGCTCCAGCCTGCGGCTCATCACGGCCGTGACGGTGACGCCGTCGATCTCGGCGAGCGCGTCGAGGTGCTTGGTGCCGAACGCGCCGGCTCCGGCGACCGCGATCCGCATGCCTAGCTCGCTTCCTGGCCGACCATGTCGAGCGGCTGCACGACGAGGTGGCCGATTGCGGTGTTCGACCCGGGGACGTGGTAGTGGCGGTGCAGTTCCTTCACCTCTGGCCCCATGGCGCCGCGCATGATGAGCTGCATGACGAGCTCGATGCCCTCCGAGCCCGCCTCGCGCACGTACTCGAAGTGCTGGATGCGGGCGAGTGCGTCGGGGTCAGAGACCAGCCTGTCCATGAACGAGTTGTCGAACTTTGAGTTGATGAAGCCGGCCCGCGGTCCCTGGAGCTGGTGGCTCATCCCGCCGGTGCCCCAGACCTGCACCGACAGGTCCTCTGGGTAGCTCTGCACGGCCCGGCGGATCGCCTTTCCGAGCATGTAGCAACGGTGCCCGGTGGGCGGCGGGTACTGCACGACGTTCACGGCCAGCGGTATCACCCTGGTCGGCCACGCGTCCGGCTGGCCGTAGACCAGCGACAACGGCACGGTGAGGCCGTGGTCGACCTCCAGCTTGTACATCAGCGTCAGGTCGAACTCGTCGAGGATCAGCGCCTGCGCGAGGTGCGCGGCCAGGTCCGGAGCGCCCTGGACCACCGGCACCGGGCGCGGGCCGTAGCCCTCGTCGGCCGGCGGGAACTCGTCACCGCAGCCGAGCGCGAACGTGGGCACGAAGTCGGGGGTGAAGGCCGAGGCGTGGTCGTTATAGACCAGGATCACCACGTCCGGAGGCTCCTCGGCGGCCCAGGCCTTGGTCCACTCGTACCCGGCGAACAGCGGCTGCCAGTAGGGCTCCCCGGTCCTGCCGTGGTCGATCGTGGCGCCGATGGCGGGAACGTGGCTGGTGGTCAGTCCGGCGGTGATGCGGGCCATGTCAGTTGCCCTCCTTCACCGAGCGCCAGCCGTCGGGTGACCGGCCGCCGGACACCATCATCTGCTGGTAGTCCTCGATCGGCATGCCGGTCATCGTGCTGACCGCCTGGAGGTAGCTCAGCCCGTCGGTGGCGAAGATCTTCGCCAGGAAGTAGATGTTGCCGCCGAGGTCGAGCAGCCTGTTGTAGTCGCGGTCGAGCACGGCCTGCTTCTGGTCCTCGGTCATCGGCCACTCATCGAGATACGCCCGCTCGTCTGCCTTGAACCGCTCCCGGTTCGCTGCCTTCATGAGGCTCATGCAGAACTCGTTCAGGTGGTAGCCCTGCTTCGCCCGTGCGGCGGTGAACACCCGGGTACCCGGGATGTCGTCGAACTCTGAGGTGTAGCTGCTCATTCAGCCCTCCCAGTACAGCCGCTGCGGGTTGGCGACCAGCAGCTTGTGCTGCAGGTCCTCGGTCGGCGCGATCCGGGGGATCATATCGACCAGCTTCCCGTCGTCCGGCATGTGGCTCTTCATGTTCGGGTGCGGCCAGTCGGTGCCCCACAGCACCCGGTCGGGGAACGTCTCCACGACGTGCCGCGCGAACGGCACCACGTCGGTGTAGTCGGGCGGCCCGGTGACCGACAGCCGCTCGGCGCCGCCGACCTTGGACCAGACGTTCTCGTGTTCGGCCATGAAGCGCAGGAACAGGGCGAAGCCCTCGCCGTCGACCGGCTGCGTCACGTCGGGCCTGCCCATGTGATCGACGACCACGGTGGTGGGCAGGCTGGTGAACAGGTCCCAGCGCTCGGCCAGGTCGGGCGCCTCGAAGTACACCACGATGTGCCAGCCCAGCGGGGCGATCAGGTCGACGAGGCCGCGGTAGTAGCCGTCCGGCTTCGGATCGACCAGCCGCTTCACGAAGTTGAACCGGATGCCACGGACGCCCGCGGCGTCCAGCTCGGCCAGCTCCGTGCCGGACACCCCGGGCCGGATCGTCGCCACGCCGCGGGCCCGGCCGTCGGCGGCGATCAGCGCATCAGCCATCGCCCTGTTGTCGCTGCCGTGGCAGGTCGCCTGGACGACCACGTTCCGTTCAAAGCCGAGGAAATCGCGCAGCGCGAACAACTGGTCCTTGCCGGCGTCGGTCGGCGTGTACTTGCGCTCCGGCGCATAAGGGAACGTGTCGCCGGGGCCGAACACGTGGCAGTGCGCGTCGACCGCCCCGGGCGGCGGCGCGTACGCCGGTTTGCTGGGATTCGGGCAGAACGGGAGCCAGTCTGGGTCCGGCTGGAAGGCGGGGCTCATCTATTTACAGTCCTCGTGCGCGCAGGGCCTTGTCGAGACGCGGGTACACCCGCCGTGCGTTGGCCTCAAACACCCTAGCGGCGTCTGTCGGTGCCAGCCCCAGGGCAT
>JASIGS010000301.1 GCA_030052355.1 Streptosporangiaceae bacterium
ACCGCGATGGACGCCTTCCACCCGGGGCGCCTGGTCGGCCCGAGCGACCTGCAGCCGTTCTCGCTGAACCTGCTGAACTTCTCCGCGCGCTACGTCTCTTCAGGCCCGCAGATCGACCAGCCCATCACCTACGACGCGTCGCTCAGCTACCAGACGCAGCCGGGCGCGCCGCTGAAGCACTACGCGCTCGTGGTCAACCACCCCCTCGTGATCGACGGCGTCAGCGTTTACCTGATCGGCCACGGCTACGCGCCGATCTTCAAGGTGACCGACGGCACCGGGAAGGTCAGGTGGGACGGGCCCGTGCCGTTCATCCCGGTCGACTCGACCACGCTCACCTCGGAGGGCGTCGTCAAGGTGCCGGACGCGCTGCCGGACCAGCTCGGGTTCGCCGGGGTGTTCCTGCCGAGCGCGTACGCCGAGGACGGGCGGCTCGAGTCGGTCTTCCCAGCCCCGCTGAACCCGCAGGTCAGCCTCGTGGCGTTCACCGGCAACCTGAACATGAACTCGGGCGTGCCGCAGTCGGTGTACACGCTGGACACCTCCGGGCTGCACCGGCTGCCGATCGCGCCGCAGCCCCTGTCGATCGGCCAGTCGATGAAGCTGCCGGACGGGGCCGGCACGATCACCTACGTGGGCTACAAGCAGTGGATCAGCCTGGCCATTACCTACGACCCCGGCCAGCTGCCGGCGCTGTGCTCGGCCATCGCCGCGCTCGGCGGGCTGATCCTGTCGTTCATGGTCCGCAGGCGGCGGGTGTTCGTCCGGGCTGTCGCCGCGGCGGGTGGCGGCTCCGAGGTCACGTTCGGGGGCCTCGCCCGGTCCGACGCGGCCGGGGGATTCGAGACTGAGTTCGCCGAGCTTGCCCAGGAGCTGCAGACCGAGCAGGACGGAGTACCTGTACCGGCGGCCAGTCCGCCTGTCGATGACGCCGGACCGCCGGTCGACGGCGATCCCGGGCTCGATGATCCCGATCCGCTAGGGGGACACCCCCTGAACGCCGAAGAGGCCCCGGCCGACGGCGAACGCCAGCAGGCGGCGCTGTCGGGACGCGAGGGAGAGTGAGGCTTGGATGCCTGTTAACACCGGCCTGGCCGAGACCGCCAACGCCCTGCTGTTGGGAACGGTGATCCTCTACGCGATCGCCATGCTGTGCTACGCGTGCGACTTCGCCTTTGCCAGGCAGCGGGTTGCCGCCCCCGAGGCGGTCCCCGAGCTCGTCGCCGCGGGGGCCGGCGGCCCGTCGATGCCGGTCGCCGCCACTACGGGTCCCCGTAATGGCCCTGCTGGCGTCGCAGACGGCGCGGCTGCCGGGCGGTGGCCCGCCACCTTCTGGCTACGGCTGGCCTTCGGGCTGACGTGCGTCGGGCTGACCATGCACGTGTTCTCCATCCTCACCAGGGGCCTCGCCGAGCACCGGGTGCCCTGGGGCAACATGTACGAGTTCATCGGCGCGATCACGTGCATGGCGGTGCTGGTCCTGGTCGCCGCGTCGGTGCAGTACCGCGCTTATTACATGGGCCTGTTCGTGCTGCTGCCGGTGGTCCTCGCGCTCGGCATCGACTTGACCGTCATCTACACCCCCGCCGGGGCGCTGGTGCCCGCCCTGCAGTCGTACTGGATCGCGATCCACGTTACGGCCATGATCGTGGCGTGCGGCCTGTTCATCTTCGGCGCGGTCGTCACCACGCTGTTCCTGCTGTCGGACCGCAGCCAGAAGCGCCTGGCGGCCGGGAAGCCATCCTGGTCGGCCGGCATCATGGACCATCTGCCGGCGCCGCTGATCCTCGACCGGCTGTCCTACCGCAGCGTCCTGTTCGGGTTCCCGGTGTGGACGTTCGGCGTGATCGCCGGGGCCATCTGGGCCGATCACGCCTGGGGCAGGTACTGGGGCTGGGACCCGAAGGAGACATGGTCGTTCATCACCTGGGTGGTGTACGCCATGTTCCTGCACGCCCGGGCGACAGGCGGCTGGCGCGGGCGCCGGGCCGCCTACATCCACCTGCTGGGGTTCGCCTGCCTGATGTTCAACCTGATCGGCGTGAACCTGTGGATCACCGGCCTGCACTCTTACGCGGGCCTGAGCTAGGCCGGGTCAGGTAACCCGGACCCTGACGTAAGACGAGTAGGCCGCCTTAAAGTCGGCGTTCCCGTCGTAGCGGACCCGCAGGCTGTAGCGACCCGTCTTTAGCTGCCTGCTGGCGAGCAGGCAGGATGCCTTGCCCTTGCTCAGGTACTTCGAGCAGACGGTCTTGCTGCCTTCCGCTATGACGATCCGTCCGCCTGGCGTGCCCGTGTACTGCGGTGTCACGGTGACAGTCAGCCGCTCGCTGTGCTCGCGCCCGTACTTGACCTGGCCTGCGGATAGCTTCAGCCGGACGTGGGCCGCGGCCTTGCCGACCTTCAACAGCCTGCTGGTGGTTGTCGCGCTGCTGGCGAAGCTGCCCTGCGCGGCGTAGCTGGCCGAGACGTGATAGCTGCCTGGCGCCGACTCGGTGATCTTGCAC
>JASIGS010000302.1 GCA_030052355.1 Streptosporangiaceae bacterium
CGCTGTTCATGATCCCTGCCGCGTTCGGCGCCGAGAACAGGCCCATGCCGGCGCCAGCCACGAAGATCAGCGCGGCGAATTCCGGGTAGGCGAAGTCGGTCGGGATCAGCAGCAGGCCGCCGAACGCCAGCGCGGACACCAGCAGGCCGCCGGACGCGAACGCCCTGGCGCCGTGCCTGTCGGACAGCCAGCCCGACACCGGGCCCGAGGACACGAAGCCTACGGTGAGGGCCAGCAGGTAGATGCCCGCCCACAGCGGCGTCTCCTTGAACGCGTAACCGTGCAGCGGCAACCAGATCCCCTGCAGCCAGATGATCAGCATGAACTGCAGCCCGCCGCGCGCGATCGAGGCGAGCAGCGTCGCGCTGATCCCCGCGCCGAACGCCCGGATCTTCATCAGTCGCAGGTCGAACATCGGCGAGGCGACGTGCAGCTCGATGATGCAGAACACGATGAGCACGGCGACGCCGCCGATGATCCCGGTTAGGACCACCGGGCTCGTCCAGCCCATGGAGTGGCCGCCGTAGGGGAGCAGGCCGTAGGTGATGCCGACCAGCAGCCCGATCAGCCCGACCGCGAAGGTCAGGTTACCCACCCAGTCGATCTTGGCAGGGGTGCGGATGCCGATCTCGCGCAGGCTGAGGTAGGACCAGATGGTGCCGCCGATGCCGATCGGGACCGAGACGATGAAAACGAGGCGCCAGTCGACGGCAGCGAGCAGCCCGCCCAGTATCAGCCCGATGAACTGACCGGAGATGCCGGCCACCTGGTTGATGCCCATCGCGGTGCCACGCTGGTCGGCCGGGAACGCGTCGGTGAGGATGGCCGGGGCGTTGGCCATCAGCATCGCGCCGCCGACCGCCTGGATCACCCTGAAGCCGATGAGCCACAGCGCCCCAGACGGGCCCTTGAACGGGTCAAAAGGCAGGAAGAGTGCGCCGAGGCCGAAGACAGCGAACCCGACGTTGTACATCCTGACCCGGCCGTAGATGTCGCCGAGGCGGCCGAGGGTGACCACGAGCACGGCGGACACGACCAGGTAGCCCATGAGCATCCAGAGCAGGTAGCTCGTGTTTCCCGCGGTGAGCGGGTTGAGCTTTATGCCGCGGAAGATCGCCGGCAGCGAGATGATCACGATCGACGCGTTCACCGTCGCTGCAAGCATGCCGAGGGTCGTGTTGGACAGGGCGATCCACTTGTAGTTCGCGCCGCGAAGACCCCGCCCTGGTGTCCGCTCGATGGAGGTGGTCTCGCCCACCAGCCGGCTCCTCTTGGTCGTCTGCTGGATGCTTGCTACGACCAAAGTAACAGGGACGCCGGCGGCCAGTGCCTGGCCACTGGCGGGCTCGTTCCGCGGCAAGACCACGACCTGCCGCGGGCTGCGGCCGAGATCATCGGATTGCAGTGGACCGACGCGGACAAAGGCGGTCGTAGCTTGCCACGCTGGACCAGGCCAGATGGGGGACGTCGCGGTATCGTCAGGGTGTGACATACCGCCAGGCGCCGCGCGATCTGCGTGCGTCTGATTCCGACCGGGACCGCGTGATCGCGCTGCTCAGCGACGCCGCGGCTGACGGCCGGCTGACCGCGGGCGAGCACTCCGAGAGGGTCGACCGCGCGTATGCTGCCCGCACCCTGGGTGAACTGGCGGTGCTGACCGAGGACCTGGCCGGGCCCGAGGCTCAGCCGATCCGGCTAGACCATCGAAGGCCCGTCACGGGCGTCTTCACCAGCGACCGCCGCGACGGTCACTGGGTGGTCCCGGCCAGCTTCCCGGCGCTCGCCGTGTTCGGCGAGGCCACACTTGACTTCCGCGAGGCACTGCTGCAGAGCACCAGGACGACCATCTATGCCACGGTCGTCTTCGGCACCTTGCACCTGTCGGTTCCCGAGGGCGTCGCGGTCGAGATCGACGGCACGTCCATGCTCACTCGAAAGATCAACCGATCGCCGCGGCAGCGCAGCCCTTCCGACCCGGTGATCGAGGTGCGAGCGGTTGGGGTAGGCGGCACGATCCGGGTCAGCTCGCCGAAGAAGTCCCGCTGGCTCGGCGGCAGGCGGAACGGGCTGCCCCGCTAGGCCAGGGCATGTCGAAGCCCACTGAACCGTGGGCACTCAACGTCCAGACCTCGTGCTCGGTTCGGGTATCTCCGCGACGTAAGACAGCACACGGCGGAGGTTGTCCTCCAGCGGCGCCATGGCGTCGACGACGAGCCGGTCGACGGTCAGCGGCGGGAACTCGGCGCGCATCCGCTCGACATGATCCCACCCGACCTCGTGCCAGCCGGGAATGGCACGAACTCGACTCTCGATCCGCGCACGGTGGACAGCCTGATCGGAGCAAATGCACTCGATCAGGGACAACCGCGCTGCGAAGCTCTCCGCAGTCTGCTGCCACAGTACGAACTGGCTGTCGCTCACGATGTCTTCAACGATGGCGCTTTGATCAAGCATCAGCTGCCTGATAACCAGCGTTCGCAGCAGCCCGAACCACGCGGCCAGATACTCTGACCGGTCCAGCTTGCCCAGCGCCGCATGCGCAGGCTTGAGCCCTCCCATGAGCCAGTCGCCTGAGAATGCCGGAGCCCTGAGCGCCCGCGCCACGGCCTCGGCTAGCGTCGACTTGCCGGTGCCAGGCAAGCCAGCAAAGACGATCACCTGGGGCCGTGCGGCGGCATCCACGGCAGGGCTAGTGCGGTCCGTCGAAGTCCACCGAGCTATAGGCGCTCAGCTTCCACAACTGGTGCTCGCTGTAGATGTTGCGTACCGTGCCGGACCGCGCGCGCATGACCAGGGAATGGGTGGTCGCTCCGCCTGACCGGTACCTCACACCGGTCAGCAGATCTCCGTCGGTGATCCCGGTGGCCGCGAAGAAGGCGTCGTCCGAGGCGACAAGGTCATCGGTGGTGAGAACACGGCTGAGGTCATGCCCCGCGTCGATGGCCCTGGCCCGCTCGGCGTCGTCGCGCGGAGCGAGCTTGCCGAGGAGAATCCCGCCCAGGCACTTGATGGCGCACGCCGCGATGATCCCCTCTGGGGTCCCCCCGATGCCGAGCAGCAGGTCGATGCCTGTTCCGTCGCGCGCCGCCAAGATCGCGCCGGCCACGTCACCGTCGGTCAGCAGCTTGATCCTCGCCCCGGCGTCGCGTACCTCACGGATCAGCTCGGCGTGCCGCGGGCGGTCCAGCATCACGACGGTCACGTCCGACGGCGAGCAGCGCTTCGCCTTGGCCACGGCGGCGATATTCGCGGCTGGCGGCGCCTCAATGTCCACGGCATCGGCCGCATCAGGGCCGGCGACGAGCTTGGACATGTAGTACACGGCTGACGGATCGTACATCGACCCACGCGAGCTGACCGCTATGACCGATATCGCGTTGGGCATGCCGTTCGCCGTCAGCCGCGTCCCGTCGATCGGGTCGACGGCGACGTCGCACAGCGCACCTGTCCCGTCGCCGACCTGCTCGCCGTTGTACAGCATCGGCGCGTGGTCCTTCTCGCCCTCACCGATCACTACCACGCCGTCCATCGACACCGTGTTGATGAGCTGGCGCATGGCGTTGACCGCCGCCCCGTCGGCGCCGTTCTTGTTCCCCCGGCCAACCCAGCGCGCGGACGCCATCGCGCCGGCCTCGGTGACCCTGACCAGTTCGAGCGCGAGGTTCCGGTCCGGAGCGTGCCGGCCTGGCTCGGGCATTACGGGGCCGCTCGCGTGGCTCATTTCGGCCGGGATGCCCGGCCCGCCGGACACGCCCTCTTCGCGCATGGCCACAGCACCTTCCGTCGGTGGTCTATGGCCGAATCTTACGTAGCAAGCTCAGCGGTTAGCCTGCCGAGTACTGGACCTGCCAGGTCCGGCCGTCGTTAGCGGTGTAAACGATTCTGGGATAGGAACGCGGGTTCACGGGATTGCTGTAGTTCGTCAGCACGCCGACCATCCAGCCGGTCGAATCGGAGACAAAGCTCGCGCCGTAGGCCTGCGTAATGCCGCCCGCGTTGCCCTCGTGCTTCAGCGTGGTCAGCGTGTTACCTGCTGCTATCGCGAGGGCCCAGGGCGCGGTGCCCGGGCCGCACGCCGGGCAGTAGTCGACGTAGACGGCCATTGCCGGGCTGATCGCGGACAGCGTCCCGTAGTAGGAGCCCGGCGAGTTCGCCGGCGCCGTGATGCCTGGATGCGGGAAGTACTGCTCGGCGAAGATCGCCGCCGCGCCGCCCGGTCCCGCACGGTAGCCGATGTGCGGCTCCTGGCTCATCGCCGCGCCGGACCCGACGTCCAGCCCCCAGGCCGAGTTCGGCCCGGCGCACTGCACTTCCATCGTGAACGGGTAACCGACGTCGCTGCGGCCAGGTGGCTTGGCCGCCAGCGTCCAGCTCTGCCCACCGTCGGTGCTGCGGTACAGACCGCCCCCGGCTCCGAGCCAGCCGTCGCGGCTGTTGGCGAAGCAGACGCTCTGCGGGTCGGGCGGCGCGGCCAGCTGGCGCCACGTCCGGCCGCCGTTGGTGCTGGACAGCAACTCGCCACCCGATGTCGGCGCGAGGGCCTTCGTCAGCTCGGGGCCCCCGCCGGCGATGGCGAAGCCCAGCTGCGCAGACACGAAGTGGACAGAACGGATGACCGGGCACGGCTCGGGCAGTGCTGTCCAGTGCTGTCCGCCGTCGGAGGTGGTCAGCAGGTCGTCCGCGCCGACGGCCCAGCCCACCGTGTTCCCGATGAAGTCAGCGGAGACCAGGTTCAGGCCGCCGCTGTCCTGCACGGTCCAGTGCCGTCCGGCGTCCGTGGTGGCCAGGATCTGGCGCGTACCCACGACCCAGCCGTTGCTGCCCGACACGAACTGCACGTCTGTCAGGGCACCGGGGCCGAATCCGGTTGAGATCGATTGCGCGGCGTTCGCTCCGCAGTGCGCCGCCGTCTGTTGTGCGGGACTAGCGCTGGGCGACGGCGCAGTGCCAGTCGCGTGCGTCGTCGGCGTAGCGGAAGGCGTGTGAATGGCGGCGGGTGCGGTAACGCTCCCGCAGCCGGTCAGGACACCGACGCCCAGGAGCGCCGGCACCGAAAGTGCCGCTGGTAGTCGTCGCATGTTGTTAAGACCGTTCCGTGTTGTCCGCGGTTGCACCGCGGCTACCGGAGTTCCCCTCAGTCAGAACGGCGCGCCGGGCTCAGTTTCATCCTGTTCTCGCCGTGCCATCGCAGATGCGAGCCTGGCGCGGGCACCCTCGAGCCACTCCTCGCAGACGGCCGCGAGGCGCTCACCGCGCTCCCAGAGCTGCAGGGACTGCTCCAGCGTCAGTCCGCCGGCCTCGAGCCGCTTGACCAGCTCGATCAGCTCGTCCCTGGCCTGCTCATAGGCCGGGCGCTGCTGCTCGGGCGAGTCGCCGTTCGGCGTGGTCACGTTCATCAGCCTAGTGCCGCGGTAAAGGCAGACGGCGCCGTGAACCGCTACACCGGTTATAGGCGGTATGACGGTTCACAGCTCGAGCTGATCAGCGGCATTTTGGGCTATTAGTTCGCTTTGTGCTAAAGGTCAATGATCGTCGTCCGCAGTGACACGCAACTGGTCCTCGGCGAAGCGGACCGTGAGCTGCTCCCCGGGCTGAACAGCGGCGGCGGCGAGCACCACGCTGTCGTCGGTGCGCTGGACTATCGCGTAACCGCGGCGCAGCGTTGCGGCCGGCGATAGCGCGATGAGCCGTGCCCTGATGTGGGCCACGTCGTCGGCCGCCCGGTCGAGCCCAGTACCGACCGAGAGCCGGCCGCGTTCGGCCAGGCCGAGTATCTGCTCCTGGCGCCGGTCGATCTCCAGCAGCGGGCTGGCCATGGCGGGGCGGGACCGGATGGCGCTCAGCCACGAGGCTTCCCTGTCCAGCCGGCCGGCCAGCGACCGGCGGGCACGCCCGAGCAGCTGGCCGATCAGCGCGAGCTGCTCGGCGACGTCGGGCACGGCCCGGCGCGCCGCGTCGGTCGGGGTCGACGCGCGCACGTCCGCAACGAGGTCGAGCAGGGGAACGTCCTGTTCGTGGCCGATCGCGCTGATGACCGGCGTGGTACAGCCCGCCACCGCCCTGACCAGGTCCTCGTCGGAAAACGGCAGCAGGTCTTCGACCGAGCCGCCGCCACGGGCGATGATGATGACATCGACCGCGCGGTCCGCGTCGAGCTTCTGCAGCGCGTTGATGACTTCCTCGCTGGCGTGCGGGCCCTGTACCGCAACCTGCTCGACCCGGAACCGGACCGCGGGCCAGCGCCGCGCGGCGTTCCGCAGCACGTCTCGCTCGGCGGCCGAGTCGCGGCCACAGATCAGACCGACGGTGTCTGGCAGGAACGGCAGTTTGCGCTTGCGCTCGGCGGCGAATAGCCCCTCGGCGGCGAGCGCGACGCGCAGCCGCTCGAGCCGGGCGAGCAGCTCGCCAATGCCGACAGCGCGTATCTGCGCGGCGCTCAGGGCGAACGAGCCTCTGGCCGAGTTGAACTCGGGCTTGGCCCACACGACGACGCGGGCTCCCTCACCCGGCGGGGGCTGGCTGGCGTCCAGCACCGCGGCGGCGCAGATGACCCGCACGGACACGGCCGCGACTGGATCGCGCAGCGTCATGAACACCGTGCCGCCGCGACGGCTGAGCTCGGCGATCTGCCCTTCGACCCACACGCTGCCGAGCCTGCCGATCCACTCGCCGACGAGCCGGAGCACGGTGCGGACCGGAACCGGCGACTGCTCGGACGTCTCCAGCGGCAACCCTTATCCGCCTGCCTCGATCTTTTCGATCCGCCGCTCGAACATGCCGAGCACGTCGGTGCGCTCGGCGTGGGTGCGCTCGTATTCGGCGAGAATCCGCAGCTGATCGGCGTCCAGGTTGCGCAGCCGGGCCCGGATCGACGGCAGCGAGAGCTGGTCGTACCCGCTCAACGGCAGCTCGGGGACGGTGGCGATGGCCAAGTCTGCGCCGCCGGCATCGGGTGCGTCCGCTTCCGGGCCAAGCTCCCCGGCGGGGAAGTCCACCGCACCGGCGTCCAGCCCGTCGCCGGCTGACAGGTCGGCATCGGCCGGAGCTGTGGCGACCGCCGCGGTCGCCGTGGTTCCGGCGGCCTCGTGGTTACCGAACTCGATGGCCATGTCCTCGGCGGACAGCAGCCGGACATTACCGGTCTTGTCCAGGTCCCGCCAGCCAGCGGACGCGGCG
>JASIGS010000303.1 GCA_030052355.1 Streptosporangiaceae bacterium
GTTGTGGCCATGAACCCTCCTGATCGCCCGTGCCCGCTGGTGCCCGTTGACGCAGGCACAGAGGCTGGCTAAAGTCGAACACAATCAGTTACAAGTGTCAATATCTCGAACAACAATGAGCACACAGAGTCGCAGTTCCGAACCGAATGGACCCAGTTGGTGCTCAGCATCGAACACCGAACGTCCACCACGGACCAGCGCCTAGGCTGATTGTGCGGCCGGAGCGGCAGCGTGGAGGCGGTTGACAAGACCGAACATCACACCTTCACTGTGAGGTGCTCCCGCGACGCTGGACCGGTCTGGCGGTGGGCGTGAGCTTCAGGGGAACGAGGAGAGGGATTGCTGGCGGTCGAACGGCGGATCAAGGTACTGGAGCGGATCGCTGCGGACCAGGCCGTCGAAGTGAGCAGCCTGGCCCGTGAGTTCGGGGTTTCCGAGATGACCATCCGCCGGGATCTGCGCCGTCTGGACAGAGACGGCTTCGTCCGCCGCACCTACGGCGGGGCGACAACGCGGGTGGTGCGCTCTGGTGGCGCGTTCGAGATGACTCAGAACGCGCGGATGCTGCATCACGCCGCGGAGAAGCGGAAGATCGCGCTCCGTGCCGCCGAGCTGACCGCAGGCGCGCGTGTCATGTTCATCGGCGTCGGCTCGACGGTCGAGCAGTTCGCGCGGCTGACCACGCCACGTGACGACCTGCTGGTGATCACCCCCTCGCTCGTCGTGGCGAGCCTGCTGGGCACCCGCCGCGTCGGGGTCATCATGGCCGGCGGCATGGTCCGCCAGGACGAGCTGAGCTGTGTGGGTCCGGCCGCGGTCGAGTGCGTGCAGCGCTACAACACCGACATCGCGGTCATCGGCGCCGCGGGGATCTCGGCTCGCCGCGGCGTGACCGACCTCGATGACCAGGAGGCGGGGGTCATTCGCGCCGCGCTGGAGCAGACCGAGCGGATCATCGTGCTCGCCGATGGCTCGAAGTTCGGCGACGTGGCCCTCAGCACGGTCGTGCCGATCGCGAGCGTGTCGGCCATCGTCACCGACACGAGCGCGGATCCCGTAGAAATACAGCGCATCGAGCGCGAGGGCGTCGAGGTGATTGCGGTAGCGGCGGACTCGGCTGACGGGGCCGGCGACGCTGCTGACGGCGACGACGAACCGGACGACGCGCTGCTGGCTGCCACATGAACGCCGTGCTCTTCGAGCTCTTCGGGGTAGACAAGCCGATCATCGCCATGGTGCACCTGCCGGCGCTGCCGGGCAGGCCGCGACATGACCGGGCGGCCGGCATGCGTCCGGTTGTCGACTCCGTGCAAGAGGACCTGCAGGCCCTGCACGAGGCGGGTGTCGACGGGCTGCTCTTCTGTAACGAGGCCGACCTGCCCTACCAGCTCGGCGTCGGGACGGAGACCGCGGCCGCGATGGCGGCGGTCATCGGAGAGGTGCGCCACCAGATCCGGCTGCCTTTCGGCGTCGACCTGGTGTGGGATCCGGTCGCGAGCCTGGCGGTCGCGCGAGCCACTGGCGCGTGCTTCATCCGTGAGGTCGTCACCGGGGCTTACGAGAGCGACCTCGGGATCATGAAGCCGGACTTCGGCGCGATCGCGGACTACCGGGTGAACATCGGCGCGGAGTCGGTCGCGATATTCGCCAACATCACGCCGGAGTTCGCCAGCCCGCTAGCGCGCCGCAGCATCGCTGACCGGGCTCGCAGCGCGGTCTACCTCGGTGTCGACGGCGTGCTGATCAGCGGTGCGATCACCGGCACGCCGACCGATATCGGCGACTTGCGCGCCGCCAAGGCCGCGGCCGCGCGGACGCCGGTGCTGGCCAACACCGGCGTCACGACCGCCACCGTGCCGGACATCCTGGCCGTCGCGGACGGGGCCATCGTCGGCACCGACCTGAAGCGCGGCGGCATCACGTGGAATCCGGTCGACCCGGTGCGTGCAGGAGCATTTATGCGGGCAGCCAGGCAAGCCCGCGAGAAAGTGGCGGTCGTCTAGTGGCTAAGAACACGCTCATCTACTTCGTCAGCGACCTGCACGGCTCGAGCCTGTGCTTCCGGAAGTTCGTCAACTCGACCCAGGTATACGAACCGACCGTACTGGTGCTCGGCGGCGACGTGGCCAGCAAGGCGATCCAGTCCATCGTCCGCGGCTCCGACGGCCTGTGGCACTGCACGTTCGTGGGCACCCGCTACGCGCTGGAGGACGGCCCGGAGCTCACCGAGCTCGAGAAGATGATCGCCGACCACGGGTACTACCCCTACCGCGCCGAGCCCGGCGAGCTGGAGGCCAGGGAGGCCGAGGGAACGCTCGACGCGCTGTTCCTCGGCCTCATGCGCGAGCGGCTGGCCGAGTGGCTCGAGATCGCCGACACCCGGCTACGACCTAGGGGCGTGCCGTTGTACCTGATGCTCGGCAACGACGACCCGCCCGAGCTAGCGGACATGCTGGACAACGCGCCGTGGGGCGAGCACGCCGAGGGCAAGGTCGTGTGGCTGGACGACGAGCACGAGATGATCAGCTGGGGTTACTCCAACCCAACGCCCTGGCACACCTACCGCGAGCAGGACGAGCAGGAGTTGGCCGCCGCCTACAAGTCGATGGCCGATCAGCTCACCCACCCGGAGCGGGCCGTCTTCAACTTCCACCCGCCGCCGTTCGGCCTGCAGCTCGACGAGG
>JASIGS010000304.1 GCA_030052355.1 Streptosporangiaceae bacterium
CAGGTCCCTGAACGTGTGCCGACGGCTGGGCATGCGGCACCTTGGCCAGACCAGCCAGTACTACGGGCTCACACTCGAACATTTCGAGCTCGCTCGCGCCGAGATCGGCTGACCGTTTGGCGAACCTCGCAGGGCTAGGTTGAACTCATGGCAATCGCGCAATTCAAGGACCTCTGCGTCGACGCCGACGACCCTGGCCGGCTGGGCATCTTCTGGGCTGCTGTGCTCGACCGCACTTGGAACTCGGAGCACGAGCTCGTCACCGGGCCGACGCCACAGCACGGGATCTGGGTGAATCGGGTACCCGAGGGCAAGACCGCCAAGCACCGGGTGCACCTCGACATCTACGCCCGACAGCTCGCCGACCTGACGGCACTCGGCGCGACGGTAGTGGAACCGCAACGCGACTGGACGATCATGGCCGATCCGGAGGGCGGCGAATTCTGCGCGTTCCTGCGGGACGACCTGCCGGCCGAGCGGCTGCACGGGCTGGTCGTCGACAGCGCGGATCCGGAAGCACAGGCTCGGTGGTGGGCAGGCATCTACGGCGTCGGCGTCACCGACAATGAGCGCTGGTTCACCCTGGAGGGCGTGCCGGGCATGCCGATTTTGACCATGGACTTCGTGCCGGTCCCCGAGCCGAGAGCGGGCAAGAACCGCATCCACTGGGATGTCACCGTGCCGGAAGCGGCGCCGCTCGTCGAGGCCGGGGCCACGTTATTGCGCGAGCCAGACGATGACATCTACTGGCACGTACTGGCCGACCCGGAAGGTAACGAGTTCTGCGCGTTCACGCCGTGACGACTGCACGACGTTGCCGGTGTCGGGTGAGTGGCCGCAGTCGCGCTCGTTGCGTTCGGACTGGCGGGCTTGATAGAGCCGGATTAGCTAACCCCGGCAGCTGCTGCTCAGTCAGAGCCGGCTCAGCGAGCAGATAGCGCAGGAGAACGACGTCACCGATCTGGCGTGACTCGGCAATTTAATCCGGTGGCCAGAGCCCCTACCGATGTCGCCTTCACGCTCGGGTCGAGACTGGGCAGCACCTCTCGCGCCGTTCACAGCAGCCACGCCGAGCGGTCTGCTGGCACATGAAGTGCCAGTGAGCAGGCAGCTCGGCCCCAGAACTTGTCGTATTCCTTGTGACTGAACGCCTTGCGGCGGTTGCGCTGAACCCTCTTGAGCTTGATGTGCCCAGATCCGATCGACCATCGATCGGAAGAAGCGGGCCTCCTCGATGGCCTCGGGTCGGCCGTGTCGGGGCCTCCCACTCACCCTGATGCCTCCCACTCCTTGCTCCTGCGCCCACGCGGGCGACGACACGGCAGGACTTCTGTGACCGACTGGAAGTGAGCGGACCGGTGACCGGGCTGTTGTCTTCGTAGCTTCCGGTCGAGCATGGGACAGCCAGGCGAGCGAGTGGTTTCGCTGCCCGCCGGCCTGGGTGGCCACCTGTCTGCTTGAACTATCTGGGTCATCCCCTCAGCCTGAGTAATACCATGTCTGACCGCCGCTGCCAGTGCACCCGTCTACCATTACAAGTAGCGTTGTCGGAGGAGAAGCCTCTGAAGCGTTATCCGCCGACAGGCAGGTCGGTATACCACTGTCGTTGAGTGGGTAATTGGCGTCGTCATTGACGAACTGATACTCGGTGGTCATTGTCCCGAGGTAGACGTATTCGCCTTCGCTGTCGAGCATGGGCTGGCTCCAGTTTTGCGCCTCTACGCTGCTGTCGCAGGGCTGCAGGTCGACGGAGCCGACACCTTGGGCGTCTCCGGCGGCTGGCCCGGCGTAGGTCGCACATTCAGAGGTGCCCTGGAGCCGGTACATGAAAAAGGTGCCGTGGCTTGCGTTGCCATCAATATCCACGCCGGTCACCCGGCACCACTCAGACGGCGGGTCCATGTTTGGCGGAGTGCTAAGTATATATTCTGACTCAACGGCTTTTCCCGTTGTGGTGCCCTGGGCATCCCACCACTGCGCCGAGCTCACACCACTGCCGTAGTCATCATAGAAGTCGTAGAAATCGCCCTCATCGTGGCACGTGCTGGCCGCCAGTGCGACGGGCGCCGGAATCGCAGCGATAGTAGCGATGCCGATGACTAAAGCCGTCGGCATCGCTGCAGCCAGCAGGACGATGAACCGTCTCATTCATGCCCCTCAGGGTGAGACAAGGCCGACGCCCTCTGCGACCGGCGTTTCCTTTATACATCTTCCATTCTTGTACTGCTACAGGTGACTTGCCAACGATGCCTGCTGATTGGCAGCATCGCGCTGCGGGCGAAGGCCGCCTTGCAGGCGCGCCGATCGTCTTCGCCTCGGTCCACGTGCTGTCCAAATCCGGCCGGCGCGGTCGGACTCGCGCATCACAGCACGACACCAGCGCTGGCCGAGCTGTTCGGGGTGATGCGGCCGAGGATGTTATCGCGCGCTGGCCAAGGAAGGGTGCTGCTGCCTTGGAGCGACTTGGGGCCAGGCGATTCACGGGCCAAAGGTCGATAAACGGTCTCGGCTTAGCTCGTGTCGGAGTACGGTCTGTCGGCTCGTACCGGCGGACCGTACCCCGAGTTGCCACCCGGTCCGTTGAGACGACGCTTATTTGCTCTCACGTTTCCGAGGGGGCTTCTACCCAATGCCAGCGGTCATCGGGAGCATCTCCATCACATGAGCCTGGAGCTGCCTTCGTGCCACTGCCGAGAGCCCATACGCAGTCGCCATTGTAGAGGGTCGACCATTCACTGTAACTGTTTGATCCGAATTTGAACTGGTCGCTCGTCTTGGTGGGATCGCACTTCACGATGTCGAAGTCACTGTTATCTTGGTTGTAATAGAGGCAATCATTCAGGTTGGAAGATTCCTGAAGCTCGTTGTTGGAACTGTCGTAGTCGAGGATGCCGTAACTGTTGCTGCCCACGTAGAGCACGCCACCGCTTAGGTACGTGTCCCATAGGTAATCTTGCGACTCGGCAAATGAGGAGGGGCCAGCTGGTACATTTGCTTCGCTGACGGCCGCGCTGGCCGTGAAAGCAGCGAATAGAACGAATGTTAAGCCGCTGGTTAGAATAATTCGGCGAAGCACCATTAGTTCCTCCGTGGCGTAGAGAGCTGGAATTTCCGGACGGGGCACAGATATGGTGGCTTGCGAGGACGATTGGCTTGCAGGACTGCCTTCCTGGCCTCTGGGTGAATGGAAGGAGAAGATACTGAGCGTGCTATATGTTAGCTACCTCCGACCCAGAGCGCCAGAGCTAACGCAGGCAGGCCAGCACAGATCCCTCACGCGTCGGCGCTGGTCGGGATAAGTCTCTGACCTGCTCAGACACTCGGTTTCTTGTGGTCCCAGGAGATTACCCGACGGGGCTCGACGAGGTAGGCGTAGCGCTTGCGGGCGGCGTTGGCCACATATTCGTTGATCGCACCGTCCGGCACCGAGGGCGCCGAGCCCGCCGGGCCGCCGCCCACCACCGCGCCGATGGCGAAGCCGATCTGGTAAACGTCCGCGGGATCGGTGATCGTCTGCACCACACCCTGGATCAGCACGCCACGCAGGTCGAAGTAGGCCTCGCCGGTCTCCACGAGGCAGCTAATCCGCGGGTCACGGGACAGGTTCAGCGCCTTCTGCGAGGTCCGGTACGTCCAGAACGCGATCTGGCCGTCGCGCAGCGTGTAGTACATGGTGACCAGATGCGGGTAGCCGTCCGGGCTGATGGTCGCGAGCTGCACCTTACGGTTGCTCGCCAGCATCTGCGTGACCTCGTCGGGCGTCATCTGCACCCGGTCCCGCTGCTTGGGCACTAGCGACCCCCGGCCGGACGGAAGCCAATGGTGTCGCTCGCCAGCCCCATGGTGGCCTCGCACGCGAATCCCGCGCCTGGCGGACCGGTCTCGAACCCGGCGAGGGCGCTGGCAACAGCGTCG
>JASIGS010000305.1 GCA_030052355.1 Streptosporangiaceae bacterium
CTGGCGGCTCGCCGGGGTGCTGGCAGCCGCGCGCGGCCGCGGGCGAAGCCGGCCGGGCGAGGACGAGCCCTGGCTGGACGGCTGGCTTCCACAAGATCGATGGGAGTCCGGGGACGACGACCTGCGCGCTCCGGCCCACTCCCCTGCCGAACGCTAACCGGAGAACGACGGCTGCGGCCAGTTATCATCTGGCTGACACCGTGGGCAATACGGGACGGTGACCGGGCTTGTCGTCGGAGGCGGAATTCTGTCTGCTGGGTCCGTTGGTGGTGCGCAGCGGCGGCAACGTGGTGCCGGTCACCCAGGGCAAGCTGCGGGCTTTGCTCGCGGCGCTGCTGCTGAGCGCCAACTCGGTGGTGCCGCTGGACGAGCTGATCGAGACGTTGTGGGGTCAGGATCCGCCCGCGACAGCGCGAGTCGGCGTGCAGAACTACGTGATGCAGCTGCGCAGAGCCCTCGGGGCGGCCGGGACCCGGATCCGCACTCACCCGCAGGGTTACCTGATCCAGGTCCGGTCCGACGAACTCGACGTTGTGCGGTTCGAGGACTTAGTCCGGGACGGGCGGGCGGCGGATCGGGACGGAGACTGGCCGCAAGCAGCCAGCCGGGCCGCCGCGGCCCTCGCCCTGTGGCGCGGTGAGCCGCTCGCCGATACCGGCTCGGACCTGCTCGCCACCGTCCAGGTGCCGAGGCTGACCGAGTTGCGGCTGCAGGCGCTGGAGGCACGCATCGACGCGGACATCCACCTGGGCCGCCACGGCGACGTCATCAGCGAACTCCGGCAGCTGGCCGCGGCCGAGCCGCTGCGCGAACGGCTGCACGGCCTGCTCATGCTGGCGCTGTACCGCGACGGCAGGCAAGGCGAAGCGCTGGCCGCCTATCAGCACGCCCGAGCGACTCTCGCCGATGCACTCGGTGCCGAGCCCGGGCATGGCTTGCAGCAGCTGCATCTCCAGATCCTCACCGCCGACCCCGCGCTGGTCGTTGCCGAGCGGGCGACCGCGAGCGCGAGCGCGCCCGCAGCAGTGGTGCCGCGCGAACTGCCGTCGCCCGTTAGCCATTTCACTGGCCGGGCCGCAGAGCTGGCTGCCTTGACGAGGCTGGCGCAGCAGCCGCACGCAAGGTCATCCACGCTCGTCATCTCTGCCATCGGCGGGACCGCGGGCGTCGGCAAGACGGCGCTAGCGGTGCACTGGGCGCATCGGGAGGCCGGCCGGTTTCCTGACGGGCAGTTGTATGTGAACCTGCGCGGCTACGACCCCGATCAGCCAACGCCGGCGACCGATGCGCTGGCCGGCTTCTTGGCTTCCCTGGGCGTGCCGGGTCCTGATATCCCCGCCGACATAGAGGAACGAGCCGCCCGCTACCGCAGCCTGCTGGCCGGCAAGCAGCTGCTCGTCCTGCTCGACAACGCCGGGAGCGTCGAGCAGGTCCGGCCGCTGCTGCCCGGCGGCCCCGGCTGCGCCGTCGTGGTCACGAGCCGCGACTCGCTCGCCGGGCTTGTTGCCAGGGACGGCGCTGTCCGGATCGACCTGGACACGCTGCCGATGCTGGAGGCAGTAGGCCTGCTGCACACGCTGGTCGGGGCCAGAGTCGACGCCGATCGGTCTGCTGCGGAAGCGCTGGCCGAGCAGTGCGCCCGGCTACCGCTGGCGCTGCGTGTCGCTGCCGAACTCGCCGTCGCTCGCCCGGCCGTCCCCCTTGCCGACCTGGTGGCCGAGCTGGCTGAAAGCCATCAGCGGCTCGACCGGCTCGACGCAGGCGGTGATCCGCGGACCTCGGTGCGAGCCGTGTTCTCCTGGTCGTACCGCAACCTGGACGCGGGACCGGCCCGGGCGTTCCGGCTCGCCGGGCTGCACCCCGGGCCAGACTTCAACGACTACGCCATCGCCGCGCTCACCGATTCGACCCTGACCGCGGCGCGCCGCCACCTGGACGTGCTGGCCCGCGCCCACCTTGTCGTGGTGTCGCCGCCTGATCGCTACACCCTGCACGACCTGCTCCGCGCCTACGCGCGGGAACTCGCCATGGCCGAAGACAGCGACAACGAGCGGCGAACCGCGCTGACGCGCTTGCTCGACTACTTCCTGCAGGCCGCGGCCACGGCCATGGACACGGCGTATCCAGCCCGGCGCCACCGCCGGCCGCGCATCCCCGCAGATTCAGCTGTTGTGCCTGCATTCGCCGAGGAATCGGCCGCTCGGTCCTGGCTCCACTCCGAGGAGCTGAACCTCGTCGCGGTCGCTACGCTAGCCGCCGATAGCGGCTGGCCCAGACACGCGACGCGCCTGGCGGCTACGCTCTTCCACCACATGATGGGGACTAGCTCCCGTTACGAGATGACTCTGCACAGCACTGGTCTGCGGGCCGCGCGGCGCCTAGACGATCGCGAGGCAGCTGCGGAAGCGTTGGTCGGCATTGGGTCAGCCAACTGGAGGTCAGGGCGCTACGGAGACGCCATCGAAGCGCTTAGACAAGCGCTGACGTTGTTCCGCGAGGCCGGCGACAGGACGGGCCAGGCCCGGGTCATGCACAACCTGGGTGCGGTCAGTGTCGTACAGGGAACCTTCCAGGATGCCCGCGATTATGCGCGATCAAGCCTTGAGCTGTTCCGGCAGACCGGCGACGTGCCGGGCGAGGCAGCGGCGTTGAGCACCCTCGGCAACGCCCTGCTGTACCTGGGTCACTACGACGAGGCGCTGCTGCACTACGAGGCCGGACTGGCCCTCTGCCGCGAGATAGACGACGGCGAGAAGGAAGCGATAGTGCTGGGCAACCTCGGCGCCGTGGCGGAGAAGCAAGGCCGCTTCCGGCAGGCTGCCGAGTATCACCAGCAAGCCCTGGAGCTTTTCCGTGAGCTGGGCAGGCGCGGTAGCGAAGCCAACGCGTTGAGCAATCTCGGCGTCGCGGCCAGGCTTACTGGCCGCTACGAACAAGCGGTCAGCTATCACCTGCAGGCCATTGCGTTGTGCCGCGAGGTAGGTGAACGGTCAATCGAAGCCGCCGCGCTCAACGGGCTTGGCGAAACACTGCTGGCGGCCGGGCTAGCCGCGGAAGGGCGTTCCAGTCTCGATACGGCGCTCGGCATAGCGCGCCAGGTTGGTGACAGGTACGAGGAAGCCCGAGCCCACCGCGGTCTTGGTGGGGCTAGCCTCGCTATGGACAGCCTGGACGAGACGCGCGAGCACTTGCGCCTGGCAGTTGACCTCTATGAGGAAACCGGTGCCCGCGAGGCCGAGGAGGTTCGGGCGCAACTCGCCGAGCTCGACGCCGCCCCAAGCGCCGCGACGGCAACCGCGTCAGAGCCGAGCTGAGCAGCCTGTGGACGGACGTCAGCTCTCGCTCGACTCGAACGCCTCACCAAACTTTCTTACCCTGCCAGGCCGGGTCAGCATGAGCAGGATCACCACCAGCAGGCCGGCGACCAGCCAGGCCAGCGCGATCCACGCCGAGTAGCTGATGGGTGCCGGCGGTTTCGGAACCAGGGTCGAGTAGATGGCGTAACCACAGATAACCACGGCGATCAGCGGCAGGACCACGTCAAGGAGAATGTTGTACGACTGACCCTGCTGCTTCCGCGCCCTCCAGAAGAACACCATCCCGCCGATCGCGACCAGGGCGTAGACGAACAGGATCCCTAGCGATGCGGTCGTGGCCATCAGGTCGAAATACAGTCCGACTCCAAAGTGCCGGCCGAACCACACCCCGAGCACGAGCGTCAGCACGACGGACAGCCCGATGCCGACGTAAGGGCTGCGGAAACGCGGCGTGGTGGCGGCGAACGCCTTGGGCAGGCCGCCGTCCCTGCCCATCGCGAACAGCACCCTGGCGGTGAGGTGCACGCCCGCGAGCGCGGCCACGAACGCGTCGATCGCCACGACGACGTCCACCAGCGTGCTGAACCAGTGCGCCACGTACCTGTCGGACAGGGTGGCCAGGGCGGTCGGGTCGGCGGCCCACTTGCCCGCCCCGGCGACGCCGTAGCCGATGGCCTGGGCCCAGGTGACGAAGATGAAGTAGACCGTCGCCACGATGACGGTGCCCAGGATGGCCCGTGGAATCACCCGCTTCGGCTTGGCCGCTTCCTCCCCGAGAACGGCCGCAGCCTCGAATCCGATGTAGCCGGTGAACGCGAGGATTACAGCGAGAGCGAGCCCGTGCGTGCTGGGCGAGAGGTTCGGGTCGAACGGCCGCCAGGTGAGCCCGTTGGCTCCGCCCTTCGCCACGATCGCCAGCGACAGGGCGAGGATCGTCAGCACGCCCACGACTGCGAAGACGAGCTGCACCCTGGTCGAGATCCTGATGTCGGTAAGTGCGATAAGAAGGATCAGCGCAAGCAGGATGCAGTACAGGGGAAACCAGCCGAGATGCACGCTGGTGTCGGTGGTCAGCACGGTCGACAGGAAATCGGCCGAGATGATCAGCACGAACGAGATTCCCACCGCGAACGCGATCGCGTAGAGCCAGCCGGCCAGGAAGCCCACCTGCGGCCCGAGCCCGCGGACCGTGTACGTGTACAGCCCGCCCGCATGCGCTATCCGCCGCGTGAACCGCACGATCACCGACGCGAGGCAGAGGCTCCCGATGCCGGCGATGACGTAAGCGACCGGTACTGCCGCGCCCGCGGTAGCCGCTGCCCCCGCGGGCGCGGCCGACACCGCGAAGGTGAGCGCCAGCAGGGCCAGCGACTGAGCGACGGCGTCGGCGCTGCCCAGCACGCCATGCT
>JASIGS010000032.1 GCA_030052355.1 Streptosporangiaceae bacterium
GCCGATCCGAAGGCCTGCCAGTGCGGCGAGGTGCTCAAGGGTGTGCTGAAGCCGTGGGAGTGCAAGGTGTTCGGCACCGCCTGCACGCCCGAGACGCCGATCGGCACGTGCATGGTCTCGCCGGAGGGCGCCTGCGCCGCGTACTACAACTATGGCCGGCTAACCCGGCATCGGGTGACGGAGGCGAGCCGGTCATGACCGCGGGCTGGGTGGAGCAAGCGCTGCGCGGGCATGCTGACGAACAGCATCCGGATGCGGCTCGCCAGCCCGTCCGCGAGGAACTGGTGCTGGAGCGGATAGACCGGGCCCGCCGGGCGCGGCCGCGGATCCGTGAAGATCGCATCACGATGTCGCACGGGGCCGGCGGCAAGGCGACGCAGACCCTGATCGAGGCGGTCTTCCTGGAGGCGTTCCGCAACCCGCGGCTCGAGCCGCTCGAGGACGCGGCCCGGCTCGCCGTGGGCGGCGCCACGCTCGCCATGACCACGGACTCGTACGTGGTATCGCCGCTCTTCTTTCCCGGCGGTGACATCGGCGACCTGGCCGTGAACGGCACCGTCAACGACCTGGCCGTGTCTGGAGCGGTCCCGCTGTACTTGTCGGCCGGCTTCATCCTGGAGGAAGGCTTCGGAGTCGCGGATCTCACCAGGATCGCCGCCTCGATGCGGACGGCAGCCGAGCGGGCTGGCGTTCAGGTAGTGACCGGTGACACCAAAGTCGTGGAAAAGGGCAAGGCCGACGGCTGCTACGTCAACACCGCGGGCGTCGGGCTGCTTCCGGGTGACCGCTCACTAGGGGTCGCGGCCGCCACGCCGGGCGACGTCATACTGGTGTCCGGCCCCATCGGCGACCACGGCGTGACCATCATGCTCGCCCGCGGTGGACTCGACATCGAAGCGGATATCTGCTCCGACACCGCGCCGCTCAATGGGCTGGCCGCCGGCCTGCTCGCCGCGGCGCCCGGCCTGCGCGCGATGCGCGATGCCACCCGGGGCGGTGTCGCGACAATCCTGAACGAGATCGCCGCCGCTGCCCAGGTCGGCGTCATGGTGACAGAGGACGACATCCCCGTCCGCCCCGAGGTACGCGGCGCGTGCGAGCTGCTGGGCATCGATCCTATGTACGTCGCCTGCGAAGGCCGGCTCGTAGCCGTTGTCAGCCCCGAGGATGCCGAAGCCGCGCTGGCGGCCCTGCACGCGCATCCGCTCGGGGCGGATGCGGCGGTCATCGGAACGGTCAGCGACGGCCCGCCAGGCATCGTCACGCTCAAGACCGCCTTCGGGGGCACCAGGATCGTGGACCTGCTCGTCGGAGACCCGCTGCCGCGGATTTGCTGACCGGCCCAACCAGTGCACTGACCGGGTGAGCCGTGAAGGAGCTAGTGCGAGCCGCAGTGCGGGTCGAGGGCACCGTTCAGGGCGTTGGCTTCCGGCCGTTCGCCTATGGGCTGGCGGCCCGGCTTGGCCTGAGCGGCTTTGTCGGGAACGACGCCGATGGAGTGTTCGCCGAGATACAGGGGCCGCCTGCCGCCGTCGCGGAGTTTCTCTCGCTGCTGGAGAATGACCCGCCGCCGCTGGCCAGAATCGACCGCGTTGTCGTGAGCGACCTGGTCCCGGACGCGAAGTCAGGCTTCGTCATCGTCCCGAGCCGGCCGGGAGACGCACGCCGGGCCGCTGTGGCGGCCGACTCCGCGACCTGCGCGCGCTGCCTCGCCGAGCTGAACGACCCCGCAGACCGGCGGTACCGCTACCCGTTCATCAACTGCACGGACTGCGGCCCGCGGTTCACGATCGTCCGCGACGTACCCTACGACCGCAAGATGACGACGATGGCGTCGTTCGTGATGTGCGGCGCGTGCGCCGCCGAGTACCACGATCCCGCCAGCCGGCGGTTCCACGCTCAGCCCGTGTGCTGCGCGGATTGCGGACCGCGCCTCATCCTCACTAGCGCCGATGGCCAGCCGCTTGCTGGTGACGCGCTGGCCGTGGCGGCGGACCTGCTGCGCCGCGGCCACGTGCTCGCGGTCAAGGGGCTGGGCGGATATCACCTGGCGGTCGATGCGGGCTGCGAGCGTGCCGCTTCCTTGCTCCGCTCCCGAAAGCACCGGGAGGACAAGCCGTTCGCGGTGATGGTCGCCGACCTCGATGCGGCCCGTGCGCTCTGTGACGCCGGCGATACTTCACTTGACCTGCTGACCAGCCAGCGACGGCCGATCGTGCTCATGCCGCGAAAGCCTGGCAGCGGTGTGGCGGCCGCGGTCGCGCCGGGTAACAGCGAGCTCGGGATCATGCTCCCGTACACTCCGCTGCACCACCTGCTGCTGGCCGAGGCCGCCGTTCCGCTGGTGCTGACCAGCGGGAACCTGTCTGACGAGCCGATCGCGTACGAGGACGCCGATGCGCTGAAACGACTCGGTGCCGTCGCCGACGCGTTCCTCGCCCACGACCGCGCTATCCAGACCCGCACCGACGACTCGGTGGTTCGCGCTTTCCGCGGGCAGCCGCTGCCCATCCGCCGGTCCCGCGGCTTCGTTCCGGAACCCATCCCGGTAGCTGGCGGATTCCCGCGGCCCGTACTGGCCTGCGGGGCAGAGCTGAAGAACACGTTCTGCCTCGGCAAGGAGCGCCACGCCTTCGTCTCGCACCACATCGGCGACCTGGAGAACGCCGAGACACTGCGCTCTTTCACCGAGGGAATCGAGCACTTCAAGCGGCTGTTCGACATCGAGCCTGACGTGGTCGCCCACGACCTGCACCCCGACTACCTGTCGACCAAGTACGCGTCCGATCTCACCGCCGTAGAGCTGATCGGCATTCAGCACCACCACGCGCACGTCGCCGCCTGCCTCGCCGACAACGGGGAACAAGGCCCGGTCATCGGGGTCGCGTTCGACGGCACAGGTTACGGGACAGACGGCACCATCTGGGGCGGCGAGTTCCTCGTGGCCGACCTGGCCGGCTTCGAACGGGCCGGCCATCTCGCCTGCGTTCCGATGCCCGGAGGGGCTGCCGCGATCAGGAATCCGTGGCGGATGGCCGCTGCCTACCTGGACGCCTCCGGCTTGATCGACACTGACTGGCTCGGCGTCACCCATCGAAACGCCCGCGACTGGCAGCTCGTCCGGACGCTAGCCAGCCGCCGGATCAATTCGCCGCTCACCTCGAGCGCGGGCAGGCTATTCGATGCGGCCGCCGCCATCCTTGGCGTTCGGGACCGCGTCAACTATGAGGGTCAGGCAGCGATCGAGCTTGAACAACTCGCCGTGCAGAGCCGGGCGCGCTCGGGCTACCGGGCATCAGTTACCCCGGCAGTCACGTTCCGGGTCAACGCCGCCGATCTCATCGCCGCGGTGGCGGACGACTTGCGCCAGGGGGTCCGCCGCGAGGTAGTCGCCGCTCGGTTCCATCTGGGCGTCGCGTCGATGATCGAGGATGGCTGCCGGCTCGCGCGGGAGCGCACTGGCCTGGATACGGTCGTGCTATCCGGCGGCGTGTTCCAGAACATGCTGCTGCTGCACGCGGCTGTTGACCGCCTCGCGGCCCTAGGCTTCCGCGTTTTGCTGCACTCCCGGGTACCTTGCAACGACGGCGGGATCAGCCTCGGCCAGGCTGCGGTGGCGGCCGCACGTCTTAGTGCGCGGATCTAGGCACGCCGAGCACGCTGCGAGTTAGCCAGGTGCACCAGTCGTCGATGCCTTGGCCGGTCTTCACGCTCGCCTCGATCGTTACCGCACCTGGATTCACCGCACGCAGGCTGGCGTAAAACCGGCCGAGATCAAAGTCCAGGTACGGAAGCAGATCCATCTTGTTGATCACGACCAGGTCGGCTGACCGGAACATGACCGGGTATTTCAGCGGCTTCTCCTCACCTTCGGTGATCGAGAACACCATGGCGCGTGCGTTCTCTCCTACCGCGAACTCGGCCGGGCAAACGAGGTTCCCCACGTTCTCGATGATGACCAAGTCCAGATCGGGAAGCGGCAGCCTGGGCAGCGCGGATCGCACCATCGGTGCGTCCAGGTGGCACTCACCACCAAATCCGTGGCCGGTATTGACGAGTGCGATCGCCGCGCCGAATCCTGCCAGCCGGTCAGCATCCAGGCTCGTTTCGATATCGCCTTCGATGATCCCGAAGCGGAGCTTGCCGGCGAGTCGCGACAGCGTCTCGCGCAACAGCGCCGTCTTGCCGGCTCCCGGCGAGGACATGAGGTTCACGACCCGTACGCCCGCGGCGTCAAACTCGGCGTGGTTCGCCGCGGCGGTGCGGTCGTTCTCGTCGAAGATCCGCTCAAGCACGGTGATCCGCTCAGCGCCTGTCCGGTACCCGGAATGATCGGCGAGGCCGTGTCCGCCCTGGTCATGGACATCGTGGTCATGGTCACTGTGATCACCGTGGCGGTGGAAACGGCCCATGTTCAGACCTCCGTGAGCTCGATAGTGGTGATCAGGAACTCCTCGCCGCTGACCAGTTCCACGCCGGTTCCGCCGCACCGCGGGCAGAGCATCACCGGCTCGCTGATGACCGCGGTGACGTCGCACTGCTGGCATCGGACTTGCGCGGGAACACTCTCAATCTGCAGCCTCGAGCCCTCCAGCTCGGTTTCATAGCAGACGACAGACCAGCAGTAGCTCAGCGTTTCGGGAATGACCTGCCTCAATTGTCCGATCCGAACATTTATGACATCGATCCGCCGCCCGTCGGCGTGCTTCAGCGCTGCACGCGCAATAGACTCGCAAATGGACAGTTCATGCATCGGCTGCCTTTGCCGTCCGTGTCGTGTCGGCGTTCTCACCGGCCAGTTCTGTCCCGACGCTCAAGCCCTGGCAAGAATTGGACCGGCGTTTCCTGACTCTCCACCTACGCTGAGCGAAACCTCTGTCGCGATTATGCCAGCATGTGCTCCTCGGAGCTAGGCCACCAGGACGTTTATGGGCAGGCATAAGTGTCGTGCCGGCGACTGGGCTGATCCGGGATCGGGATTCGATGGCAGCGCTGTGCGAGCTGGCGTGGCCGCCTCACTCCGGCCGCTGGGCCTAACCGGAGGAAACCGTGTTGACTTCAACGGCACTTGAACTTCTAGGCTCGTGGTCATGAGCACGGAAGCCGAGACGCCGCAGCAAACGGCGGCTCCTGTCACACCGGCCCCTGTCGCACCGGCCGATGCCGAACCGGCAGGAGCCAGTGGCGGCCTGTGGTCAGCACAACGCCGCGCGCTGACCGTCGGCCTCGTGCTCACGATCACGTTCATCGCCTCAGAGGCCCTCGCCGTGGTGACCATCATGCCCGTGGTCGCCAGGGACCTCGGCGGGTTGCGGCTGTACGGCTGGGTCTTCAGCGCGTTCATGCTCGGCAGCGTGGTCGGTATCGTCGCCGCCGGCCGGCAGGCCGACCGGTACGGGCCGGGCCGGCCGTTCGTCGCCGGGTTGCTGCTGTTCTGCGCGGGCCTCACGGTCGCCGGTCTGGCCCCCACGATGCTCGTGCTGGTGACGGGCCGGGCGCTGCAGGGAATCGGGGCCGGGGCAGTCCCCGCCGTCGCGTACGTCGCGATCGGCCGCAGCCTGCCCGAGCACCTGCGGGCGCAGATGATGGCGGTCCTGTCCACCGCCTGGGTGCTTCCTGGCCTCGCCGGCCCCGCGTTAAGCGCGACGGTCGCGAGCCTCCTCGGCTGGCGGTGGGTGTTTCTCGGCCTGCTGCCGCTCGTCGCCGCCACCGGCGTCCTGGCCATGCCCGCGCTGTTCCGGCTGGCCAGGGAGCCAAGCCCGGACCGCGAGCCAGCCTCCGAGCACCGCTTCGCTGACGGGCTAGCGGCAGCAGCGGGCGCAGGCCTGGTCCTGGCCGGGCTGACAACCGCGGCGGGTTCTGGCCAGATCCTGGCCGGTGCCGGCCTGCTCGCTGTCGGCGCAACGGCACTCAGCTGGGCACTACGCCGGCTGCTGCCCGCCGGCACCTTCACCGCCCGCCGTGGCCTGCCCGCAGTGATCTTGTGCCGTGGCCTGCTGACGTTCACCTTCTTCGGCGCGGACGCTTACGTAACGCTGACCATCACGACCATCCGCCATCACTCGCCCGCGCTGGCCGGTCTCGCCGTCACCGGCGCGACACTGGCCTGGACGGCGGGCGCCTGGCTCCAGTCCCGGCTGAACGGGACGTGGGAAGCGCGCCGGCTAGTCCGGGTCGGCCTGGCCGTCGTCGTGGTGGGCCTTGCCGCGATGGCACTCGTGCTGCTGCCGACCGTGCCTGTCTACCTGGCGCTCGCCGCCTGGACAGTGGCGGGATTCGGGATCGGCATGGCCTACGCGCCGATCTCCCTGCTTATGCTGCGGGAAGCGCCGCCAGGCCGGGAAGGCTGGGCGTCGGCCTCGCTGAGCATGGCCGACGTGCTCGGCACCGCTCTCGGCATCGGCGCGGGCGGTGCTGCCGTAGCCGCCGCGACGGCTCACGGCTGGCCGCTCGCTTCTGGTGTCGGCGTGGCGTTCGCCATCGCCGGCGCGGGTGCCATCACGCTGGCCGTCGCGAGCCGGCGATTGCCTCAGTCCGGGCTCGCGACGTAGGTCGCGTCCAGAAGGCAAAGCCGGTGCCGGAGTCTGCGACGCGTTCCGATGAATGGGAACCGCAACGACTGCCAAGCGCGGTCCCGTAGCGGAGGCGGACGGGAATCGAACCCGCCGACGACGCGGAGCGCCGTCCACTGGTTTTGAAGACCAGGGGGGCCACCAGGCACCCTGACGCCTCCGGGTCAGACCTTATCGGCCTCCGCCGACGTTCTAAGCCTCCCCAGCACGTGGCCAGCCAGCCGACTGCGCGGCCGTGGCTTCCCGGTGCGCTCCGACCACCTCCCGAGCGCCCAGGCGTACAGCTCGGCTGCCGCGAGCAGAGAACGACGCAACTCGGCGGGCTCGGACGCGGCGGGCGCGGCTGCCTCGCAGCTCTCATGCCACCTTGCGAGCGCCAGGACCCGGCAGCGGCGTGACCTCGCGCGCGGACTCGAGAACGTGACCGGCCTCGCAGCCGATCTGCACGCTGACGGCCGCACCGCAGTCACGATGGGTCAGCAGCACGGGCGGCCCCCCGGGCGGCGGGGCGTACTTGTCGCCCCAGCCCAGCAGGGCGGCTATGACCGGGTAGAGATCCATCCCCTTCTCGGTCAGGCGGTACTCGCTGCGCGGCCGCTGGCCGCGTTCCTGGTAGGGCGATTTACGCAGGATGCCCTCGGTCACAAGCCTGCCGAGCCGGTCGCTCAGCACCTGCCGCGGAGCTCCCGTGCGCCGCTGCATGTCGTCGAACCTGCGGATGCCATTGAACGCCTCGCGCAGCACGAGGAACGTCCACTTCTCCCCCACGATCGAGAGTGTGGCGCCGACGGTGCAGGTGGCGGCGTCATAGTCCAGCGCCCAGGATCTGCTCATGCCAGCAAGGCTAGGTCTAGTTGACAGACTTAGCAATCCGCGCCAAGCTGGGTCTGTGGATCGAACCCTGGTGTCCGGCCTCCGGCTGCGCGAAGCGACCCCGACAGACGCCGGCGGCATCCGCGACTTCGTCTGCCGCCTGTCACCGCTCACCCAGCACCTGCGCTTCTTCGGCGCCGTTGCGCCGCCGAGTTCGGGCCTGGTCAGGGCGCTGTGCGGCACGGGCGGCGACTCCGACATCCTGCTCGTCACCGACGGTGCTGGCGACGTTGTCGCGCACGCCATGGCCGTGGACGATCAGGGCTCGCACTGCAGCGAGATCGCCGTGGTGGTCGCCGATAACTGGCAGGACAAAGGTATCGGCACGACGCTGCTTTCCACGCTGGCCGACCGCATGGCGGGGCGTGGCGTTCCCATCATGACCATGGAGGTGCTGCCGGAGAACCGCCGGATGCTCGGCATCATCGCGCGCCGCTGGCCGGAGGCCGAGCGCGAACGGACGTCCGACTCGATAATCATCAGGGCAGCTATCAGCAAGAGGACGGGGTATGCGGCAGGGCGACAGGCAGCGTAGCGACGAGGCAGATTCAGCCGCAGCGCGGACGCGCAGCCACAGCTGGACCGATCCGGCTGTGACTGCGACGGCGGCAAGGGAGCTGTCCGGCCAGGAGTTCTTCGACGCGATCGGCCGGGGGAGCCTGCCCGTCCCGCCGGTAGCCCAGACGCTGGGCTTCCGTCCTGTCTCGGTGCGAGACGGCGTGGCGGTCTTCGAGCTGACGCCAGCGGAGTTCCACTACAACCCGATCGGCTCGGTGCACGGCGGCGTCATCTCCACGCTGTGCGACTCCGCCTGCGGGTGTGCCGTGCACAGCCTGCTCCCCGCGGGCGCCTACTACACAAGCCTCGACCTCAGCGTGAAGTTCCTGCGCCCGGTCACTGCCAGCACCGGACCCGTGACCTGCGAAGGCACCGTCAGCCACCTCGGCTCGAGGTCCGCGCTGGCGCAGGCCAGGCTCACCGGCCCCGACGGCAAGCTGTACGCGTTCGCGACAAGCAGCTGCATGATCTTCCGGCCGCCGGCCGGGTGAGCCGCTCAGCCGCCGTACAGCGCGTCGATGTCGTCGGCGTACTTGGCGTGGACCACCCGGCGCTTGAGCTTGAACGTCGGCGTCAGTTCCTCGCTGTCGGCCGTCCACTCCACCGGTAGCAGCGTCCAGTTCTTCACCTGCTGAACCCTGGCCAGCTTGGAGTTCGCCTCGGCGACAGCCTGCCCGACGGCCTCAAGGACCTTGGGGTTCGCCGCCAGCTCCGCCAGCGACCCGGCTTCGATCCCGTGCGCCCTCGCCCACGGAACCGCCACCTCGCCGTCTAGCGTCAGCACGGCGACCACGTACGGCCGCCGGTCGCCGTAGGCGAGCGCCTGCCCGATCAGCGGGTGCGCGACCAGCAGGTTCTCGATGGCGGCGGGCGAGATGTTCTCGCCGCCCGAGGTGATGATCAGCTCCTTCTTCCTGTCGACGACGCTGACGAAGCCGTCCGCGTCGATCGCGCCGATGTCCCCGGTGTGCAGCCAGCCGTCGGCGTCGATCAGGTCGGCCGTGCGGTCCGGCAGGTTCAGGTAGCCGGGTGTGTTGAGCGGCCCGCGGGCCAGGATCTCGCCGTCCTCCGC
>JASIGS010000306.1 GCA_030052355.1 Streptosporangiaceae bacterium
AGCAGGGACAGCGGCCTGGCCACGCCGATCGCGTAGGCGACCTGGACCTCGACCCGGTCGGCTAGCCCCGCGGCGACGACGTTCTTCGCGACGTAGCGCGCGGCGTACGCGGCCGACCTGTCGACCTTGGACGGGTCCTTGCCGGAGAAAGCGCCGCCACCGTGCCGGGCGAACCCGCCGTAGGTGTCCACGATGATCTTGCGCCCGGTCAGCCCCGCGTCGCCGACGGGACCACCGATGACGAACCGCCCGGTCGGGTTCACCAGGAGGCGCTTCCTCAGTTCCGCCGGGTCGTAGAACCCAGCGGGAAGCGCCTCGAGCACGACGCTCTCCCACAGGCTGTCGGCCAGCAGGCCCTCACTGCCGTCCTCGTGCTGGGTGGAGATCAGCACCTTCTCGACCGACACCGGCCGGCCGTCGGAGTACCTGACCGTGACCTGGGTCTTGCCATCCGGGCGCAGGAACGGCAGCTCGCCGGACTTGCGCACGCTGGCGAGCTGGGCAGCGAGCCGGTGCGCGAGCGCGATCGGCATGGGCATCAGCTCGGGCGTCTCGTTCGTCGCGTAGCCGAACATCATGCCCTGATCGCCGGCGCCAGCCTGGTCGAGGAGGTCCTCGCTCGCGGTGACCCTGGTCTCGTGCGCGCTGTCCACGCCCTGCGCGATGTCCGGCGACTGCTTGTCGAGCACGGTCAGCACGGCGCAGCTGTCGCCGTCGAATCCGCACGCCGCGGTGTAACCGATCTTGCGGATCGTGGACCGCACGATGTCGTTCACGTCGAGCAAGTCCGGCGTGGTGATCTCGCCAGCGACCACGACGAGGCCCGTGGTCAGCAGCGTCTCGCACGCGACGCGAGAGTACGGGTCGTTGCTCAGTGCCGCGTCCAGCACGGCGTCGGAGATCTGATCGGCCATCTTGTCCGGATGGCCCTCGGTCACGGACTCCGACGTGAACAGGAAGTCGTTGTCCTCGGCAGGACGGGACATTGCGCGGCGCTCCCTTTGCATTTCGGGCGGTACTGTCATCGTGTAGGGCAATGATGGCCCAGGGCATCCCGCGACCGGCACAAAATCGACCTGCACGCTATGTGCCGCAGCCACAACGCTGAATTCGCCGCAATTAGCGGATGCCGAGCGTCTCCAGCTGGTCGCCGCCGGTAGTTGTGCCGCCCGAGTGTAGCGCGGTAGCGGCGGTGCGCCTACGCTAGCTATTACCGACGAGTAACTTGTGTGCGGCAGGTGCGGACATCCAGCGAGGAGAGACATGAGCGACCCCGACACGACCGCCGCCGGCGGGTTTTCGCTAGCGCTGTCGGACGACATCACCCAGATGCGGGACTGGGTACACGAGTTCGCCGCCGACGTGATCAGGCCGGCCGCCGCGGAGTGGGACGAGCGCGAGCAGACACCGTGGCCGATCATCGAGGAAGCCGCCAAGATCGGCCTGTACTCGCTCGACTTCTTCGGCACCCAGTGGATGGACCCGAGCGGCCTCGGCACGGTCGTCGCGTTCGAGGAGTTGTTCTGGGGCGACGCGGGGATCGGGCTGTCGCTCGTCGGGTCCGGCCTGGCGGCCGTGTCGGTGGCCAGCAACGGCACGAACGAGCAGATCGGGGAGTGGCTCCCGCAGATGTTCGGCAGCCCGGGAGATGTCAAGCTTGGCGCGTTCTGCTCGTCGGAACCGGACGCCGGCAGCGACGTTGGGGCCATCCGCACCAGGGCCGTGTACGACGAGGCCGCGGATGAGTGGGTGCTGAACGGCACGAAGACCTGGGTGACGAACGGCGGGATCGCGGACGTGCACGTGGTGGTCGCGTCGGTCGATCCGTCCCTCGGCAGCCGGGGGCAGGCCAGCTTCATCGTCCCGCCGGGCACGCCGGGGCTGTCGCAGGGCCAGAAGTTCCGCAAGCACGGCATCCGCGCATCGCACACCGCCGAGGTTGTCCTGGACGACGTGCGCGTGCCGGGCCGGTGCCTGGTCGGCGGCAAGGAGCGGCTGGACGCCCGGCTGGCGCGGATCGCCGAGGGCCGCAGCGGCGGCGAGCAGGCAGCGATGAAGACGTTCGAGCGGTCACGGCCGAGCGTCGCGGCGATGGCGGTCGGCATCGGCCGCGCCGCGCTGGAGTACGCAACCGAGTACTCGACCCAGCGGGTCCAGTTCGGCCGGCCCATCGGCCAGAACCAGGGTGTGGCTTTCATGCTGGCCGACATGCAGGCGTCAGTCGACGCGGCGCGGCTGCTGACCTGGCGGGCGGCCTGGATGGCAAGGCACGGCGTGCCGTTCGATCACGCCGAGGGCTCGGTCTCCAAGCTGGTGGCGGGGGAGACCGCGGTCCGGGTCACCGAGCAGGCGATCCAGATCCTCGGTGGTAACGGTTACACGCGCGACTACCCGGTCGAGCGCTGGCATCGCGACGCCAAGATCTTCACGATTTTCGAGGGCACGTCGGAGATCCAGCGCATGATCATCGGTAGGGCCGTCACCGGGCTGGACGTGCGCTAATAACCGCAGGTCATGGCGCTGGTGTGGATCTTGAACGGGCCTGTGAACTCCCGTCTCTGATGCTCGACCGTTTGCCTGTTATGCCTGGTTGGTTCCCGCCAGTTCCTGACGGCGTGCTGAGTTGGTGCTGACCCCTAACGGCTAGGTGGCGTCGCCGACCTGGCCGCGGCCCCACTCACCCCGCTGGGCCTCTTCCGGTCGTCGATCTTCAGCGTCTCTGCCATCCAGTTCTTCATGGCCACCATGGTGCTATTCACCGCGATGCTGTTCGTGCCGTCGTTCCTGGAGACCGTGCAGCACAAGTCGGCCTTCGCGGCCGGCCTGTACGTCATCCCGCTGCTCGTCGGGCTTGTGGCGGCAACCGCGGTCGCCGGGCCGGTCATCGCCAAGACCGGGCATTACAAGATCTATCCGGTCATCGGCGCCGTCCTGACCGGAGCGTCCATGGGCGTCCTGGCCCTGGTCAGCGCCCGCAGCGCCGCAGCCGCCATCATCGTCCCGCTCGTGTTCGCCGGCGCCGGGGTGGGCCTGTTCGTCCAGGTCGCGCTACAAGCCGACCAGAACGCCGTCGAGCACCGCCACCTCGGCACTGCCACCGG
>JASIGS010000033.1 GCA_030052355.1 Streptosporangiaceae bacterium
GCTCGTGGCAGGATCAGCTCGTGGAAGAGCGAGTGATCGTCTACTGCGCGCAGAGCGGATCGCGCTGGCACCGCGACGTCGAGCCGCCGGAGTGCACGGCCGACGGGCATGGGCACCGGCTCGTCCAGGTGCACGTGCACCGGGACGAGGTGACTCTTCCGAACGGTGTCACGGTCACGGCGGCCAGCTTCGATCCGGCGGATCCGTATCGCCGCGACCACCCGCCGCAGTACGGGCTCTATCTGGACGAGCGGTGGCGGCCGCCATGGCCTTCTCAGGTACTGGCCTGGCCAGACTTCGGCGTTCCCGCTGACAGGAGACTCCTCGAGGACGCTCTTCGCGTCGTGCTGCGGCACGCGTCGGCGGGAGAGGTGGTGGAGATCGGGTGCGTCGGGGGGCATGGCCGAACCGGAACCGCCCTCGCGTGCCTGGTCACGCTGACCGGCACCAGCCCGGCCAGCGCCGTTGACTGGGTGCGCCAGAGCTACTGCACCCGGGCCGTCGAGACCGTGCAGCAAGAAGAGTTCGTGCGCGGGTTCGGATCACGCCCGTGACGTATCGCCTGTCCGATGCGGAATGGGGCGCGCCAGGCAGCCTGCTCCGGCGCCACTGGGCCGCCAGGCGCGAGGGTCAGCGATGAGCGATTCCGCGCCGATCCGCACGTCGGTCGTCGTCGTCGGCGGCGGACCAGTCGGGCTGGGCCTTGCGGTGGCGCTCGGCAAGGCGGGAATCCCGACCGTCCTGGTAGAACGCAGCCGTGCGGCGTCGGCCGTCCCGAAGGGCCAGAACCTGACGGCGCGGAGCCTGGAGCACTTCTATTACTGGGATTGCGCTGATCAGCTACGCGCCGCGCGGCTGCTGCCGCCGGGATTCCCGGTTGGCGGCATCACCGCGTACGAGAGCCTGGCGGGCCAGTACTGGTACGCGCCGCCCGGCCGCGAGACGGTCAGCGACTTCTACTTTCAGCGGGCCGAGCGGCTGCCGCAGTACCTGACCGAGTCCGTGCTGCGCGACCGGGTCGCCACGCTTGACTCCGTGACCGGGATGTTCGGCTGGACTGTCGCTGGCGTGTCCCTGGCGGATGACGGCGTGCGGGTCGCCGCAGCTGCCGACTCCGGCGAGCAGCGCGAGATCCAGGCCGGTTACGTCGTCGGATGCGACGGGGCGCGCTCGCTGATCCGGGAGCAAGCCGGAATCAGCCGCAGCGGGACTGACCTCGGCCAGCGGATGGTGCTCGCGGTCTTCCGATCGCCCGGCCTGGACGAGAGCTTGGAGCGCTTTCCCGAGAGAACGACGTACCGTGTGCTGCACCCGGACCTGCACGGGTACTGGCGCTTCTTCGGACGCGTCGACGCGACTCAGACGTTTTTCTTCCACGCGCCGGTGCCTGCGGATGCGACCGCGGAAGCCCTCGACGTGCAAGCGCTCGTCGAGGCGGCGGCCGGGAACCGGGCGGCCTGCCAGGTCGATTACGCCGGCCTGTGGGACCTGCGCGTGGACATCGCCGACACCTACCAGCGCGGCCGCGCCTTCATCGCCGGCGACGCGGCGCACAGCCATCCGCCCTACGGTGCGCACGGTCTGAACAGCGGGCTCGAGGACGCTGTCAACCTGGCGTGGAAGCTCGCCGCAGTGCTGCGCGGCTGGGCACCGGAGCGGCTGCTGGACACCTACACCGCCGAGCGCCGCCCGATCATGGTCGAGACCACCCAGGGCATCATGGACGGGATCGCAGCCGACCGCGAGTTCCTCGAACGCTACAGTCCGCAGCGCGACCCGGGCGAGTTCGAGCGGGCGTGGGGCAGCCGCACCGCGGGCGAGACCCCGCCCGCGTCGTATGAGCCTCACTACGAGGGGTCGCCAATCGTGTGCGGGCCGGCCGGCTCGGCTTGCAGCGTTCGTGGCCGGCACGCATTCGAGGCGAGGGCCGGGCACCACCTGGCTCCGGCGCTGCTGTCCTCCGGGCGCAACGTGTTCGAGGTGCTGGGCAGTGACTACACGCTGATCGCACTGACGCAGGACCGCGCGTCGGTCGCCGCGTTCCAGGACGCGGCTGACGCCGTGCTGATGCCACTGCACGTGATCGCCGACACCTTCGACGGCGGGCGTACCGCCTACGAGCACCGTTACATCCTCGTCCGCCCTGACCAGCACGTCGCATGGGCAGGCGACCAGCCGCCAGCCGATCCGGCGGGACTACTGCGCAGAGTTGCCGGGAGAACTGAGGAGTGAGCTGTTCCGGAGCGGCCCGGCCAGCTGCGGGGGCATGCCCCGGCCTGTGCCGGGTAGGCCAACTGTGACTCAGCAAACTCGAGACGCACGTCCGGGGAAGAGGCGTCATGGCCACTAGCAGGCAGAAGGACGCAGCCAAGGCCAACATCGCCAAGGCCAGGGAGGCGCAGAGCGCCAGGGCGAGGGGCGAGAGCGTACCCCGTGAGAGCGAGGGCATGAGCACGGCTGAGAAGGACCGCCTGGCGGATGAGGAGTTCGCCTTCCCGACGGAACGCAAGGAGCCGCTGACCGACGCCCGGCACGTCCGCAACGCGATCGCGCGCTTCGACCAGGTAGAAGGCGTCAGCGACGCCGAGCGCGACCG
>JASIGS010000307.1 GCA_030052355.1 Streptosporangiaceae bacterium
TCCCAAGCCGACTGGCCGTTGTAGCTGACCGGCTCGGTCGTCACGACATGCGGCCTGCGGGTGGCCACCGCCTCTCCCACGGTCTGGTTCGGGTTGGGGGACGCGACCGTGCCGAGGTAGTCGGCGTCGTAGCCGCGCACCGGGTAGGTGCGCTGGTAGTCGTGCTCGTGGCCGGACAGCACCAGGTCGACCTCGTACTTGTCGAACAGCGGCAGCCAGGCCTGGCGGATGCCGAGGTCGGACCCGTTACCGGGAACCGATGTTGACATCGCGCACTGGTGCATGAACACCACGATCATGTCCACACCTGGGTCCTCGCGGGCCTCGCGCAGCGTCCGTTCCAGCCACAGGCACTGGAGGTTCGGCGTTCCGTTGGAAAAGTCGGGCACCTCGGAGAAGTTCGCGGGGTCGAGCTTCAGGTCGCCTGTATAGAGCCGGTTGTAGGTCACCGTGCCGTTCGGGATCGCGGCGCCCGACGAGGTGGTCTCCGGCGCTGCGTTTGCCGCGCTGTTCAGGTAGGCGGACGCGCCGTCTTGGTAGATCACGTCGTCGGCGTCCAGCGAGATGAACTTCACGGTCCCGACCTGGAACGAGTAGAAGTTGCCGCGCAGCCGGTTGCCGTCCCAGTTGGTCACGTCGTTGTCAGGCAGCAGGAACCGGCTGAGGTAGTGCCCGTAACCGTACGGCCCGTTCCAGTAATTGCCCGCTGCGCCCTGAGCCGAGATGCCGCCGGGCGCCGTTCCCTGCTGTCCTGCGTGGTCGCAGGTGCCGAACTCGGTCTCGTGGTTGCCGAGAGCCGGCATCCACGGCCGGTTGGCCGCCGACCGGGAGCAGTTGATGCCGAAGTCGCGCCACACGCCCGGCGCATTGAAGATGTCGAGGTTCGCGTAGCAGAGGTCACCGTTGAGCAGGTGGAACAGCGGTGGGCCCAGCCCGTCTCCCGGACTCTCGATGGCGCTGACGGCGTAGTAGGAGTTGTCGCACGACTCGTGCCACTGATTGCCTGAGGCGTTCAGGTCGTAGGACGGAGTGGCCAGGTCGCCGTAGCTGGAGAAGCGGAACTTCGCCCGGCCCGCAGGGGCGGTGGTGAAGCTGGCAGCGGCGGTCGACGGGACCGGCGACGCGCCGTCGCTGACCTGGTAGTAGTACGTGGTGTCCGGCTCCAGGTCGCGGAGTTCCACGTGGTAGTAGTACGTGGTCTGGGCGTTCAGCCCGTCCGTGAAGTTGACGCTCGAAGCCCGGCGGTACGGCTTCGTCACGTCCAGCGGCTGCGGCTGCGGAAGCTGGATCACCCGGCCGGGGTTGCCGGCTGTGATCGGCCTGTTCGAGTAAGCGAGGCTAGGCGCGGGCTGCGGCACTTCGCCGGGGGACATCCAGGTCACGGTGACGTCCGTGGCCGGGTTGCCGCCCCAGGTCAGCCACAGCTGCTCGGGTGCCGTTGTTGTCGGCAGCGGCAGCGTCGTGGTCGGCGGACCGGACGGCGGAGTCGCGGTCGAGTCGGCCAGCGCCTGCTGCCGCGACAGCGTGCCGTCAGCAACGGCGGCCAGGCCGATCGCCGCGCCGGTCACCACTACTCCGCTCAGGAACTGCCGCCGCGAGGGCCGGAATTCGGACCCTGATGCTTCAGATGAGGATCGCCACCCGAAAAACTCTGCATCGTCCATGATCTGGAATGTAGGGAACCTGGGTGAACCGTCCGTGGCGGCTTAGCGGACGGCATGCCGCGGCGGGGGTAACTCATGGCGACGGCGTGCGGCGGTTCGCGCAGGTTCGCGCTGGCCACCTACGGCGAAGAGCCGAGTTAGGGCTGCGCGCTGATGGCCGGCGGCGTGCTGGCGGACCTGCTGGCGGCGGACTTGCGCATCTGCGCGTTCAGCTCGCCGCCTATCAGTACCGCGAGGCCGGCCAGGTACAGCCAGAACAGCAGGATGACAACGCCGGCGAGAGCACCGTACGTCTTGCCGTAGGAACCGAACTTCGACACGTAGAACGAGAAGCACAGCGACGCGAGCAGGAAGATGACGCTGCTCACCAGGCCGCCCGCGCTGATCCACTGCCAGCGCGGCGCCTGGTGGTTCGGCGCGTAGTAGTCGTAGAACGAGAACAGGAGCGTGATTAGCAAGATCGTCAGCACCCACCGGAATGCTGTCCAGCCGACGTTGAAGGCACCGCCGGCTATGCCGAGGTGGCCCTCGATACCCGATCCGATCGACGCGCCGAACACGATCAGCGCGGCCGCAAGGCCGCCGAGAACAAGTGTCGCCAGCATCATCGGAAAAGCCCGTAGCCGTTTCGCCATGAACTTCCGATCGCGCACCTCGTAGGCGACATCGAGGCTGGTTTGCAGCGCTGCCATGCCGCCCGACGCGCTCCAAACCGCCACCACGATTCCGAGCACAAGCGCCACCACGGAGCTCGCGGCCGACCTGGTGGTCGCGGCGTGCACCGCCTGAGTGAGGACTCCGGACGCACCAGGCGGAAGCGCCTTGTCCAGGCCGGTAACCAGCCGGTGCACGGTGCCTGTGCCGAAGTGCAGCAGGCTGGTCAGCCCCAGCAACGCGATCAGCGCAGGAAAGAGCGCGAGGAACCAGTGATAGGCCAGGCTGCCAGCCGTCATGCTGCACCGGTCGCTGACGAACTTCTTGCCCGCCCCCTTGACGATCTCACGCCAGCCGGAGTCAGCGGGTTGCGTATCGGATCCGGTGCCCGGTTCCGTCGGCTTGACCGCTTGCGCCGGTACGCCCTCGCCTGCTCGCTGGTCGTGCGCAACACCGCGCTCGGCGCGCTGCGTCGGGATTGCCGCGGCGCGCTGCTGGTCCTGCGCTGGCGCCGCCTCCCCCGCCACTTGGCCCTGCATTGGCACCGTCCTGCGAGTCGGCGTGCTGGCCGTGGCAGGCCTGTGCGGCGTCACATCCGGATTGCCCATGGCGCACCCCCATACCGCTGCGCCGCTTTCGGTCACATGTGCAACCGGTTGCTACTAGCCCTTTAACCTACGCTCGCACCACGCGCTTCACTAGACGGGTCATCCTGGGACCGGAGATTGCGTCCGTTACAGGGTCTTCGTACCTAAAAGGCCGAGCTCGCTAGACCCCGCGCAGCGCCGGCCAGGCTCAGGCGGCCTTCTTATACGCGCGGACGGCGAGCGGGATGAACACGATGAAGATGCCGGCGAGCCACGCGAGGCTCTTCCACAGGTCTGGCTCCAGCGGCCCGCCGAGCGCCAGCCGCCGCATCGTGTTGATGACGAAGGTGACCGGCTGATTGTTCGCGAACGCCTGCAGCCAGCCGGGCATGGACTGGATCGGCACGAAGGCCGAGCTGAGGAACGTGAGCGGGAACAGCCAGATCAGCCCGAACGCCTGCACGGATTCCTCGTCGCCGATGGCCAGGCCGGTGAACGCGGCGATCAGGCACATCGACAGCGCGAACACGGTGGCCAGGACGATCATGAGGATGGCGGGAACGACGCCGTTCTGGAATCGGAATCCGACCGCGTACCCCACGCCGATGACGATCAGTACCGTGATGACCATCCGCCCGGTGTCGGCGACGAGACGCCCCGTCAGCACGGCTGAGCGTGCCATCGGCATCGAGCGCAGCCGGTCGATGACGCCCTTCTTGAGTTCCTGCGCCAGCGCTATCGCGGTGCCGAAGCAGCCGAACGCCGCCGTCTGCCCGATGATGCCCGGCATCAGGAAGTTGACGTAGCTGATGCCCGGCACGTGGATCGCGCCGCCGAACACGTACCGGAACATGAGCACGAAGATCACCGGCTGGATGACCGTGAACGCGATGTAAGCGGGGACGCGGATCCAGACCAGCAGGTTGCGACGCGTGATCGCGAGCGTGTCCGTGATGCCCCAGCGGGTCCGGACGAGCAAGCCCGGATCCGACTGCGGCAGCATGGTGGCAGCACCGGCGGCGGTCATGATGCCCCCCTCACGTTGTCGACGCGGCTGCGGGCCTCGCGCCGGCCGCCACCACGGCCGCGGCGCTTCGCGCCGTCTTGGTCCTCCTCCTCGGCGGCGTGCCCGGTCAGCGCCAGGAACACGTCGTCGAGCGACGGCCGTCGCAGGGCCAGACCCTGCGTCCTGACACCGACGCTGTCCAGCCCGCGCACCGCATCGACCAGCGCGTCGGATCCACGGCCGCCCACTCCCACGCTGACCACGCCGGTCTCCTTGTCCGCCTTCGGCTCGCTTTCGCCGATGCTCGCGACGGCCGCCGCTGCGTCGCTGACCTGCGACCTGTCGGGCACGGTGAACTCAAGCACGTCGCCGCCCACCCGGCTCTTGAGTTCCTCGGCCGTGCCCGCGGCGATGACCAGCCCGTGGTCGATGACGACAATCTGGTCCGCCAGTTCGTCGGC
>JASIGS010000308.1 GCA_030052355.1 Streptosporangiaceae bacterium
CCATGAACCCATTCTCATGAGCGGAACCAGGCGGCCGGGTCAAGACGAGCACCACGCACACGGCGCAGCCCGGTACCTTGCAGAGCCACAGGTGTGCCGTACTGGCACCCAATACTTACGCCACGGCTTGTATTGGTGCCAAAAGTGTGCCATCATTGTGCCATGGACCTGACGCCCTACGTAGCCAAGCTCAGCGCCGAACTGGCCATAGCCGCCGAAGCAGGCGGCGAGGATGCCCGCGCGCTCGCGGAGCGGCTCACGGCGCCGCTTGACTCCGCCCTCCGGCTCACGCTGCTGGAGGCGCTGTCCTCGGCTGCCGACGAGATCACCAGGGATCTCGCAACCGGCTCGGTGGAACTGCGGTTGCGCGGTCTTGAACCCAGCTTCGTCGTCACCCCACCGCCCGCCGAGGCTTCTTTCGCCGAGTCCCGACCACCCGCGCCCTTGGCGCCGACGTCCGCCGTCGATGCGGACGACGGCGCGATGGGCCGGATCAACGTTCGCCTTCCTGAGCAGTTGAAGGTGCGCATCGAGGAAGCGGCAGCGAAGGAGAAGATTTCCGCCAACGTCTGGCTCGTGCGCGCCGCCACGGCCGTCCTTGACAGCACGTCGGGCCATCGGCCTGTCAACCGGCCCCCCATTATCGGCCAGCAATTTACCGGCTGGGTCCGCTGACATAGCAGCGCACTGCCGGCTCAGCTAACTCAGCCTCACGTACAAGGAATCGCCTGAGGAAAGAGCCATGCCTAATTTCGAAACGCCAAAGCCGATCGCAATCTCTGTCGAGCTGTTCATCGGCCACGTCGAGATCATCGCCTCAGACCGTACCGACACCGTTGTCGAGGTCAGGCCCACCGACGCGGCCAAGAGGGACGACGTACGGGCCGCCCAGGAGACCGAGGTTGGCTTCGCCGCCGGGAACCTGACCGTGAAGGCGCCGCGTGGGTGGAAGATGTACGCCCCGCCCAACGCGTGGCGCAGCGCTTCCATCGACGTGACCATCGAGGTGCCTACGGGTTCCCGGTTGCGTGGCGCCTCCCACATGTGCAGGTTCCTGGTCACCGGCGAGCTCGGCCAGTGCGAGCTGAAGACCCACGTCGGCGACATGCAACTGGAGAAGGCCGGTCCGCTCGAGCTGACCGGCGGCAACATCACGGTAGACCAGGTCGTGAGCAGTGCGAAGGTCACGACCAGCATCGGCAGCGTGCGCATCAGCGAGATCAATGGCAGCGCGGTCGTCAAGAACACCAACGGTGACACCACGATCCGCGAAGTCACCGGCCACCTGCAGGTGAACGCCGCTACGGGCAACATCACGGTCGAGCGCCTGCGCGGTTCGGTGACCGCGAAGACGGCCAACGGCAACATCCGCATCGGCGACGCGTCGCGAGGCACCCTGCAGCTCCAGACATCGACCGGCCGGCTGGAGGTGGGCATCCACCCTGGCAGCGCCGCGTACCTGGATGTCAATACCAAGACCGGCACCCTGCAGAACTTGATGGAAACCGCCGACGAGCCGGCGCCGGAGGAGGAGACCGTGCATGTCTACGCACGCAGTTCCTACGGCAACATCATGATCCGCCACGCCGAAGCCGTGTAGCACAGCCAGTCAATTTGAAGGGCATGAATGGCATGAGCAGGAAACTGCCAGCGATCCCGTCGCGAGCGACAAGCCGCGGTGAAGCGAGACCGGGCATCCGGGTGACGGTCAACCAGGTCCAGGAACCGGCAATCCGCGTCCGGGGCCTGGAGAAGTCGTACAAGGAGCTGCGGGTGCTGCGCGGCGTCGAATTCGACGTGCCGCGAGGCAGCATCTTCGCCCTGCTCGGCTCGAACGGCGCAGGCAAGACCACCGTTGTCAAAGTGCTGTCCACGCTGCTTAAGGCAGACGCGGGGACTGCCAGTGTCAACGGCTTCGATGTGGCAACCCAGGCTGCAGACGTGCGGGAGTCCATCAGCCTCACCGGGCAGTTCGCGGCCGTCGATGAGATCCTCACCGGCCGGGAGAACCTCGTCCTGGTCGCCCAGTTGCGGCACCTGAACGACGCCGGCGCGATCGCGGACAACCTGCTCGCTCGCTTCTCGCTTACCGACGCGGCCGCGCGGAGAGTGTCGACGTACTCGGGCGGCATGCGACGGCGCCTCGATATCGCCATGAGCCTCATCGGGAATCCGCCGGTTATCTTCCTGGACGAGCCGACCACCGGGCTCGACCCCGAGGGGCGCATCGAGGTGTGGCAGGCCGTCAGGGAACTCGCCGAGCACGGCACGACCGTGCTGCTCACGACACAGTATCTGGACGAGGCCGAGCAACTTGCGGACCGGATCGCCATCCTCGACCAGGGCCGGATCATCGTGACTGGCACCCTCACCGAACTCAAGCAGTTGCTCCCGCCCGCCAAGGTCGAATACGTCGAGAAGCAGCCGACCCTCGAGGAAGTCTTCCTCGCCATCGTCGGCACCGAGAACAAGCGCGCCAGCGCTGGCCCTGACACCGATACCGGCACGGACGACTGAGGAGCACCGATGAACAAGCACTTCCTCGGCGACAGCGCTGTCCTGCTCCGCCGATCCCTGCGCCACATCATGCGCAGCCCGGACACGATCATCACGACCACGATCATGCCGATCGCCTTCATGCTGCTGTTCGTCTACGTCTTCGGCGGTGCGATCAAATCCGGGTCGCACTCCTACGTGGCCTACCTGCTGCCCGGCATTCTCCTCATCACGATTGCCTCGGGTGTCTCGTACACCGCGTTCCGGCTCTTCCTGGATATGAGGAGCGGCATCTTCGAGCGATTCCAGTCCATGCCGATCGCGCGGTCGGCCGTGCTGTGGTCGCACGTGCTTACCTCGCTGGTCGCCAACCTGATCTCGCTCGTCGTCGTGGTGCTCATCGCCTTGCTCATGGGATTCCGCTCCGGTGCCGGGGTGCTGGCGTGGCTGGCGGTCGCCGGCATCCTGATCCTGTTCATCCTGCCGCTGACGTGGATCGCCGTAATCCCCGGCCTCACCGCGAAGTCAGGCGACGGCGCAAGCGCGTTCTCCTACCCGCTCATCTTCCTGCCGCTCATCAGCTCTGCATTCGTGCCGACCGACACCATGCCCGGCCCGGTACGCGCGTTCGCCGACAACCAGCCGGTGACCTCGATCGTCAACACCATCCGCGACTTGTTCGCGCAGCGACCGGTCGGCAGCGACATCTGGATCGCCCTCGCCTGGTGCCTCAGCATCCTGATCGTCGCCTACAGCCTCGCCATGGTCACTTACCGCCGCAAGGCCTCCTGAGTACAGCAATCACAGGCCAGCCCACGAGAGTCTGACCGCGGATTGCTTGCCCTTCTGGTCATCGCCCAAGGACGTGACGTGGAGCCGGAGATCTTGATTTTGGCGTGCACGAGGTGCTGATAGCCCACGACCTATTGCCGGCCACGGTCTGCCGCTACGCGGGGCCCATTGTGCAGCATGTATGCGTGCACGTTGATACCGGCTAAGCACGCCGCGATGAGCCCGGCCGTTTGCCGGGATGACCAGGTCCATCGGCGGTGACACATAGGCGATCGCGTCCGCGCTCAACGCTGTGACCACCCCGAACGTGGCCCAGACCGCGGCCGTCCGAATGTGGGAGCGCGTGGTGGTGGCGGTGTATGCTCGCACCATGGTGAACACGAGCACTGCGGCTGGCGATGCGGGATTGGCTGCCATTATCAGTCGGTCTGGCCAGGCTCTTCTGGCTTTTGATTTCGACGGAGTAATTTCACCCATTGTGGCGGACCCAGAGCTTGCCCAGCCGTTTCCCGGAACTTTTGATGTGCTCGCGAGTCTTGGCGATTCAGTCGGTGCTATTGCGATCAT
>JASIGS010000309.1 GCA_030052355.1 Streptosporangiaceae bacterium
TACGGGCTCGCCAGGACGTTCCCGCTCGCTAGCCGGTGGTTCTGTTCCTGCCTCGGACCGACGTTCCCTAACCGGCGGTTCCTGATCTCCGGGACGGCGCACGGACTGATCGACGACCTGCCGTTCGACCTCGTGGACTATCCGGAGCACGGCACCATCTTCGACCACCTGAGCGCGCACGACATCAGCTGGATCAACTACCACCACGTCTCGCAACTGAAGATCCGGTGGCGGCGTATCGCGCATGCCCCGGGCCTCAGCTACCTCAGGCTCATCGGAGGGTCGATCGCCGGGATCTTCCCGCAGCTGCTGCCGACGCTGCAGAGCAAGGCCCAGGCGACGGCCGACCTGTACCCGCTCGGGTTCCTCCGCTCGGTGAACCACCTGCGGCCGATCGGCGACTTCTGGCAGGACGCCGCCGCCGGCACGCTGCCATCGGTGAGCATCGTCGATCCCGACTTCAGCGTGACCTCGGAGGAGAACCCGCAGGACATCGCGCTCGGCGAGGCGTTCGCGGCGCGCGTCATCAACGCTGTCATGGCTGGCAAGGGCTGGCCGCAGACGCTGCTGGTCTGGTTGTACGACGAGCACGGCGGCTACTACGACCACGTGCCGCCGCCAGCTGCCCCGGCGCCGGACGACGTTCCCGCCCGCAGCCCGTACCAGAAGTTCCCGGTGCTGCGGGTGTTCCAGCGCACCGCACTCGGCAGGAAGCTGACCGCTGCCGACGCCGGCCCGAGTACCTATACCCAGTTCGGCTTCCGGGTGCCCGCCGTGATCGTCTCGCCGTACGCCAAACCGGATTACGTGACCGAGCTCGACTACGACCACACCGCGATACTCAAGCTCATCGAGCGGAAGTGGAACCTGCCGGCGCTCACGCACCGGGACGCCGCCGCAGCTGACCTGCTGGACGCGCTGGACCTCGAGGGCCCGCCAGCTTTCCTCACCCCGCCGGAACTCCCGGCGCCGCACGCGTCCGGGGCTCAATAACTTTGCCCTCGTGCGCCCGTCTGTCAGCCAGGCCCGGGACGGCCGCCAAGCTCGGCGATCCACTCTGCGGTCATCTCCAGGTCGACGTCAGCCCGGGCGCGCCTCGGCAAGGCGCGCATGTTCGGGCTCTGGCTGGTCACGACCGGGATCGGAGCGCTGGGGTGGTCGGCGATCGCCGGCCTCACTGGCCTCGCTGGCGTCGCTGGCGTCGCTGGCTCGGCTTCCACCTTCTTGAGGCGGAGGGCGAGGGCCGGGCACATGTCCACCGCCTGCTTCGCGTCGTGGCTCAGCCAGAACGGAACTGGCGCGTCCAGGAATTCGGGGTAGCCGTGCTCGTCGAGCTGAACCAGCTCGGGTACCACGCGGGCGCACAGGCCGTGACCCTGGCACTTTGTCCAGTCAACCTCGAGCCGGGCCTCGCCGTGCCCGCTCGGCAGCGGCAAGATGCCCAGCGGCGGACGACCGCAGCTGCCACGGAACAGGTGCTCACCCAGGTCGGACGCGAATACGTCGAGTGCGGAGACGACGAACCTGCCCGTCCCGTCGGGGTGCTTGCACGCGCCGCGGCCGCGGATCCCGCCCGCGGTCCGGCGGATGGCTTCGACCTGGTCGAAGCCACCGATGCCGGCGGTAATGTCCGCAACTGACTTGGCGACCGCTGGCAGGCCCAGCTTGCACGGCCCGCACTGGCCCGATGACTGCCCCGCCATGTAACCAGCCACCCTGGCTACCTCGCTCAGGGGACAGCTTTCCTCGCCGAGGACCAGCACCACGCCCGCGCCCAGCGCGCCGCCAGCGGACGCGAGGCCCGCCCGGCTGACCGGGACGTCATAAGCCGCTCCGGGCGCCAGCCACATGCCGTGATAACCACCGACGAGAATCCCGTGTGCTGGCTGCGCCTGGCAGATGTCCAGGATGTGGCCAAGGGGCACACCCGACGGTGTCTCCACGACCGCTGGGCGCCCGACCGATCCGCCGACGGTGAGCAGCACGGTCCCTGGCTCGTCGGGATCGCCGGTGGACGCGTACCCCTCGGGCCCGAGCATGGCAAGGACGGCAAGCTGCGCGAAGGTCTCGGCATTGGAGAGGAATGTCGGCAGCCCGCGCACGCCCGCGTCGCTGGCCAGCGTCTTGGTGCCTGGCGGCAACGCGGGATTGCCGTTGATCGCGTTCACCAGCGCGCTGCCCTCGCCGGATACGAACCGGTCGGGCACCGAGACGACGCGAACCATCTTGCTGATACGGCTGTCGGCCGCGACTGCCTTGGCCACGGATCTGGCGTGCGGGCCCGTGCCGGCTACCGCCACCACCACCTTGCGCGCGCGGAGGGCCCTGGCGGCGATGAGCGCGCCATCAAGCACCAGGTGAGGGGAACGCGCCAGCAGCAGCTTGTCCTTGCCGCTGCCAGGCTCTCCCTCGGTGCCGTTCACAACGACGACAGGCTTCCGCCTGCCGGAGTTGGTGGCCGTGAGGACGGCACGCAGCTTACGGGCCACGGGGAACGCGGCCCCGCCGCGGCCGCGCAGGTCGACCTCCTCGCAGATCCTGATGAGGGATTCAGCGCTCGGCGTCGGCAGGCCGCCGAAAACGGCCCGGTGCGCTGACAGGTCAAGTCGTGCCTGCCGGTCAAGCCCCGCGGTGACGCGCGCCTGACCGACCCTGAAGAGTGCTGGCTCGGGCTGCATCAGCGCTCCTCGCCGGGGTATCCGGCGCCGTTCCAGCCCGGCCGGTCCGCATAGTAGTCAGGCGGGTACCCGTAGTCGGGCGGGTAGCCGTTGTCGGCCGGGTACCCGTAGTCAGGCGGGTAGCCGTCAGGGCCTGGCCAGTCTGGTGCCCGGCCATCGCGCGGCGGCGCGCCGCGGCCTGCACGGCCGGCCGGGAGCGCGCGCAGTGGCTGTCCGGGACCGCGCGCATCGGGTTGCCACGGGGCAGGCATCAGGCGGGCGGGCGCGTCGAACCGCCCCGTCAGGGATGTCAGGTCTGGGGCTACGGCTGGCCGGGCGGGCACTGCGGCAGCGCCGCGTACCGGCAGGCCGTGCGCGGAGTTCCGGCCGCGTGCCTGCAATACAACTCTCATGGTGAGGCCGAGTACCACCAGGGCCGCGCAGGCGCCGTAGCTCCAGTCCACATAGGGCTTGGCGGACCGGCCTGCGAGCAGCCCGTGCAGGACGGCCAGCGGCCACACCACGTAGGCGCCGGCGTGCAGCATTCGCCACACCCAGCTGTTGGACTGGCTCGCGAACCTGGCCCGCAGCAGCCCGGTGATGATGACGACGATGAGCAGGTCGGAGGCCAGCGTGCCGAGGCCCATGAAGAAGGTCCTGCGGGCCGCCATGAACGGCACGAACCCATCGATGAGCCGTACCCGGTGAAACTGAATCTCGAGCATGACGTGGTTGGCCAGCGCGGAGAACGCGACCAGCGAGATCATCCGGTGCGCTCCCTGCGCCATGATCCTGCGCTCTGGTGTCATGACGAGCCGGTCGGTGGCAAGCAACCCGACTCCGACGGCTGCCGTGAGCGCGACGAGCGCGAACACCCCAGAGTAGAACAGCATGAACCGCTCGACGTCGGTGGAGATCCTGACCGGCTCACTGTTACCGCCCGTGTTAGCTATTGCCACGACGAGCGCGGGCAGCAGCAAGCTGAACGCCGGAACCGACAAGACAAGGGCAACGCGGCCACGGCGGCCCGTTTCCTTTGTCTCTCCAATCTGGTTGATCCGGACGTCGTGGCGATAGCGCCTGGGCATGATTAGCTCTACCGTTCCCCGCCCCGGGATCGGGACGACTCGCGTGTCGGGCATCAGCAGCATTGCCAGCGATCCCGCCCCAGGTCCCAA